>JAYVJU010000255.1:0-13466 GCA_043769035.1 Ferruginibacter sp. | reverse complement strand
ACTTCAATAAAAACTCATGAGTAAAGATAAAAAACAGGTTCAGCCAGCTTCGGGCAACAGTTTATTTACAAAAGACAATTATATATGGATGGCTGCCGGGTTGCTGGTAATGGCCCTGGGTTTCATTTTAATGAGCGGTGGTAAAAGCGCCGACCCAAAAGTTTTTAACGACAGCGATGTGTACAGCACCACACGTATTACCATTGCCCCTATTTTAATTATAGCAGGCCTGGTAATTGAAATTTTTGCCATTATGAAAAAACCGAAGGAAAGTTAAGCCTGATAAATTATAAGTAATAAGTTTGCGAAGTTTTCAGCTTCGCATTTTTTTTAGGATTTTAAAATAAAGCAATGACCACAATACAATCCATCATCATTGGCATAGTGGAAGGCCTTACAGAGTTTTTGCCCATCTCGTCCACGGCACACATGCGTATTACCGAAAATCTTTTAGGCATCAGCAATACCGATAAATTTACGCAGGTATTTACCGTGGCCATTCAGCTGGGTGCCATACTTTCTGTAGTGGTATTGTACTGGAAAAAATTTTTCGACTTCAGCCGCTGGCAATTTTATGTAAAATTATTAGTGGCTGTAATTCCTGCCTTACTGTTTGGCAAACTCTTTAGTGAAAAAATAGACCTGCTTTTAGAAAAACCCATATTCATTGCAGTAATAATGATTGCAGGTGGTGTGGTTTTTCTTTTTATAGATAATATTTTTAAAGTACACACCATCGACAGTGAAGAAAAAGTGAGTTATGCCACTGCATTAAAAATTGGTTTGTTTCAATGCCTGGCTATTTTATTTCCGGGCCTTAGCCGCAGTGCAGCAACTATTATTGGTGGTATGAGTTTAAAACTTACAAGAAATGCTGCCGCAGAATTTTCATTTTTTCTGGCAGTACCTACCATGCTGGCTGCAACGGGTTATAAATTGCTTGATTATTACAATAAAAATGGCGGCTTCACCTCAAACGAAATTAAACAGTTGGCCATTGGCAATGCAGTCGCTTTTATAGTTGCTTTATTAGCCATAAAATTCTTTATTGGTTTTTTAAAAAAACATGGCTTTAAAGTATGGGGCTGGTACCGCATCATCGTTGGTACCATCTTATTGTTACTTATCTGGAAGGGTATCATTACACAGTAACTATAATTTGTTTATTTATTTTGATGATTAATTGTTAATTTTCCTTTTAGCCAAAAGGCGATCATCCTGATAAATACAATCAATGCAAACTGCATCAAAAAAAGTTATTACTGGCTGGGCCATGTACGACTGGGCCAACAGCGTATATAATTTAGTAATTACCACTACATTTTTTCCGGCCTATTATGCGGCAGTTACATCGCTTAAAAATTTCCCTGATGGTATTACATTTTTAGGCCGGCGCTTTGTAAATACCGAACTTAAGGATTATGTGCTGGCATTGGGTTTTTTAGTCATCGCAATTCTATCCCCTATCCTTTCTTCGGTTGCAGACTATAAAGGCAACAAGAAAAATTTTATGCGTTTTTTTTGTTACATGGGTGCTTTAAGCTGTTCCTTGCTTTTCTTTTTTGACAAAACCCATGTTACGTTGGGACTGATGTGCTTTATGTTTGCAGGGATTGGATTTTACGGCAGCCAGGTTTTTTATAATTCTTATTTACCCGAAATAGCTGCTGAAGAAGACATGGACAAGATAAGTGCCAGGGGATATTCAATGGGCTATATAGGAAGTGTATTGATGCAGTTGGTGGGTTTTGCTTTAGTGATGCTGATGGAAGATAAAGGGTTTGCGCTAACCATTACCTTTTTATTAGTAGGTATTTGGTGGGTCGGGTTTGCACAAATTACGTTTAACCGTTTACCTATCAGCCCAAAAAGTGAGCGTAAATCTAAAAAGCATGTACTAATAAACGGGTTTCATGAATTACAGATTGTTTGGCGGCAGGTAGCAGGCCTGCCTGTTTTAAAAAGATTTTTAGCTGCATTCTTTTTTTACAGCATGGGTGTGCAGACGGTAATGCTGGTGGCAATTGATTTTGGCATTAAAGAATTAAAACTGGCAGATGATAAACTGATCATTACTGCGGTGATTATTCAGTTAGTTGCAATTGCAGGAGCGATAGCCATGTCGAAGCTTTCTGCAAAATACGGCAATATAAAAGTCCTGCTATTTACAGTATTGCTGTGGATTGGTGTTTGTATTACCGGGTATTTTATAACTACCGAAATTCATTTTTATATACTGGCATCACTGGTGGGGTTGGTTATGGGAGGCATACAATCCCTAAGTCGCAGCACCTATTCCAAGCTAATGCCCGAAACAAAAGACACTGCTTCGTTCTTTAGCTTTTATGATGTAACAGAAAAACTTGCTATTGTGATAGGCCTGTTTACATTTGGAGTAATTGAAGGATTGTACAACATCAGGCAATCTATATTATCGCTGGTGGTATTTTTTGCAATAGGATTCATCTTCCTGTTATTTACTGCTGCCAAGGAAAAAAAACATTTGTAATTTAATAGATAACATCATGAATCTTTATACTATCAACACCGGTTATTTTAAATTAGATGGCGGCGCTATGTTTGGCGTGGTACCCAAAAGCATGTGGAATAAATTAAACCCTGCCGATGAAAATAATATGTGCAGCTGGGCACTGCGTTGTTTATTGATAGAAGATGAAGGCAAATTGATTTTGATTGATAATGGCATGGGCGATAAACAGGATGCCAAATTTTTTGGCCACTACTATTTGCACGGCGATGATACTTTAGATAAATCTTTAGCCCAACATGGTTTTACAAAAGATGATATTACTGATGTTTTTTTAACCCACCTTCATTTTGACCATTGTGGCGGAAGCATAATCAGGGATGGAGATAAACTGGTTCCTGCTTTTAAAAATGCTACATACTGGAGTAACGAACAGCATTGGGAATGGGCCACAAAACCCAACGACAGGGAGAGAGCTAGTTTTTTAAAAGAGAATATTTTGCCTATTAAAGAAAGCGGGCAATTACAATTTATTACTGTTACAGAAAATGATATTGGTGAAACGACGGCAACACCACTCTCAAAAAACTTTTCGGTAAAAACAGCCAACGGGCATACCGGGGCTATGATGTTACCTGTAATTAAATACAACGACAAAACAATTGTGTACATGGCCGACCTGTTACCATCGGTTGCTCATATTCCTTTACCCTATGTTATGGGATATGATATGTTTCCACTTACAACATTGAATGAAAAGAAAATTTTTTTGATAGAAGCGCTGGAAAATAATTACACCCTATTTTTTGAGCATGACCCGGTAAATGAATGCTGCAATTTACAGATGACTGAAAAGGGAGTAAGAGTGAAAGATGTTTTTAAATTGAGTGATATTTAAATTGAAGACTTTACTCCATATTTTCACATTCTCTTTTGCATTATTTATTTCTGCATGTAACGAGTCTATTTCCATACAAATTAATAAAGGATACAAATTACAAGAACAGGGCAAGTATAAAGAAGCTATAGATGTTTACTCTGCAGTAATTAAGAAAAACAGTAAAATACAGGAAGCCTATTATCAAAGGGGGTATTGCTTTCAGCAGATTGGCAAATTTGATAACGCCTTGTGGGATTATAATACAGTTATTGAAATGAAGGGTGGCGAAAACATTCTTTTTGAATATATCCCAAATAAAAACTTGCCGTTTGTAACAGAAGATGACCCCGATCAATTTACTGTATTTTTTACAGAAGTACGGTACCAGCGGGGCATTACGAATTTTAGTAAGGACAGCCTGAAAAGTTCATTTGAAGATTTTAAATATTGTATTAATAACAACTATCTAAAAGGTTCTTCTTATTTATGGATAGGCACAATTTATAATAAATACAACATAAAAGAAAAAGCCTGTGAGTATTTTTATAAAGCCAAAAATTTAAATGAAGAAGAGGCTGATGAATTTATAAAAACTTATTGTCCGAAATAATTGTATCTAATTTTTAATTATTTTCCAGACCCTCCAGGAGTTTTGCAGAATAACCTTGCAACTGACAGATGAAAAAATATGGCATCATCTACCACATGATAAAAGTTCAATAAAGATTCACAGTTGAAGAGTGCGATCCCGAGGCAGCACACAAATCTTACTCGGGACAGGCGCCAATGAAGCTAAATAGCAATTCAAAAGTCCGGTTCAAAAAAACTACCGCACACTCACCAGCGATGTTAACGGGTAGCGCAGGTTTTTATATCCCATCATATCTACTTTAATGCTACCTACACTTATCGGGCTTTCTACCCGTAATAATAAATGATTGGGGTCATCACTTACCCAGGCATTCATTTTTTCGCCGCCTTCAAAAATGGTTCCTTTAATTAAGAGTGGTTTAAATTTTATGGCATTAAATTTTCCATACCGGGTTTTAATTTTTTCTTTACCCATATAGCGGATGTATAAATGATATACTTCATCATCTAAAAACATATCGAAGGGAATTTTATCGTTCACTTTATATTTAGAGAAATCGATATTACGTGCATAATATACTGCACTTACCACATCCTGAATACAGTTGGTAACTTTAAAAACGCCGTTGGTACTTACTGCAGTACCGGCAGCCTGGTTAAAGGTTACGTTATTATATTTCTTATATCCGCCCTCATCTACATTGCGTATAAATTTATACGGCACCATATTAGTGGTATCAATATAACTTTCGTACCGGTCCCGTACTTTAAAAAAATTATCGAAGAAGGAATATGATTTTCCCTCGCCAACACAATGATATACCGGTTTACCATTAAAGCGTTCCAGCGTGGTGGTAAAAGTGGCTTCGCCTGCACCGATAAATGCCCCCATAGCATTGTAAAACACTTTCATAGTAACTACTTCATCCGCCTTAAATGAATTGTTTTTTATACCGCAGGGTTCTTCATAACCTGCTTTAAAACTTAAGCAGCATAAACCCACCACTAATAATCCAAACTTTGTGTAACGTATCATTTTTCTTTAACTATTTTAATGCCTAAAATTAATAAACTGCCGATTAATGCAGGTATTACCAGGTTAATAATCCATATACCCAATGCCGCCGTTTGAATGCCTACAATATTTGTACTGTAAAGCTGCATCAGTTCTACACTTGCCTTAGCCCTTATCGGCATTTCTAAAAAACCAATGGTTGGGGCTACTGCCATTACCAGGTAAAAAACTGTTATCAGCCAAAAACTCAGCCAAACTTCAATACCCACCTGCATTACCTGCAGCAATAATACATATTGCAACACAAATACTGCATATCGTAACAGCGACAGTAACAATAGTTGCACCAGCTGTTTTCCTTCAAATTCATCCAGCACAGTTATATGCTTTACCACTTTACCAAAAGCAGGTACTTTTTCCATTAAACGCACCAGCCAACTCAATCGTATATAAAATAAAAAGAGCAGCAATGTACACACCACACTAAAATAAATCAGTACGTCTCCCCAAAAGTGGGGTAAAACGTTTAAAGCGTTGCTATTGGTATGTGAAAAAAACCTTAAAAAAAATAAACCCAGGCAGCCCATTATCATTGTTACCAGTAATTGACTGATGCTGCCCACGATGGTGAGTGAAATTCCTTTTATGCGGTTAGCTTCATCTAAAAACAAAACCCGACCGCCATATTCACCTATGCGGTTTGGTGTAAGCATGGTAATACTGCAACCGGATAATACTGATTTAAGTGCCCGGATAAAGGAGAATTGCTGCACATGGCGTACCAGTAACTGCCATTTCCTGGCTTCGATACCCCAATTTAAAACCATTAAAAAAATAACAGCAAAAAATTTCCAGCTTAGCCAACTGCTCTTTATCTGTTGCCAGCGTTGTTCCAGGTCGGCCTGCTGCATCAGTTGACGGTATAAACTAAAACATAATACCACCAGCAACACAGGCCCCAAAAAATAATTGATTAATATTTTAATACTTTTGTTCAATACGCAATGTTACTTCAATTATTAAACAGAAAAAACTATTAGGGGTGCCGAAAAACAAACCAACCATTATTTTAGGAATTGACCCCGGCACCATTATTATGGGTTATGGTTTAATTGAAGTAAATCAAAATAATATTTCGTTGCTGGATATGGGTGTGCTGCAGCCCGGCAAAGTAAAAGACACTTACAAAAAACTGCAGCTGATATTTAATACGGTAAGTGGTTTAATTACCAAATACGAACCCACATCTTTTGCAATTGAAGCACCTTTTTTTGGCAAGAATGTACAAAGTATGCTTAAACTGGGCAGGGCACAGGGCGTGGCTATTGCTGCTGCCATGCGTCATGGTATTGAGGTAACTGAATATTCGCCAAAAAAAGTAAAACAATCTGTTACCGGTAACGGTAATGCCAGCAAAGAACAGGTGATGAAGATGCTGCAGCAAATTTTAAATTTTAAAGACGATCCCAAACATTTTGATGCTACCGATGCTTTAGCTGTTGCACTATGTCATCATTTTCAGCAAAGATCTCCGCTGGCATCTGCTGCAACAAAACTTAAGGGTTGGGAGGCGTTTGTTGCACAAAACCCGGGAAGGGTAAAGAAAAAATAGTTTGAGGTTTGTTGTTGGTTAGCAGCTGCATATTAGTTAGTAACTGTTTCTATAGCAAAAACATTTAATTAACATAACTGTTTATCATCTTTGCTTATAAAATAAATACATCTAAAAATAGTTTAAGGGTTAAACAACTACAAATAAAAAACCTCAAACTACAAACACGTCATGGTTATCCGTTCAAAAACATTGCGGTTAGTAATTCTTACCAGTACGGTACTGGTTACCATAATTATTGCGGTGCAATTGTTCTGGCTGCAAAAAGTATATCGGTACGAGGAGAAGCAGTTTAACATCAATGTATCTAAAAGTATCCGTGGTATTTATCGTGATATGCAATTGGTAAACGATGTAACGGATAATGCGCAAAAAGAAATTGATAATCCTAAACCCGACCTGTATTTATTAAAAATAGATTGCACCCCTCATTTAGACAGCCTGTGGCTGAATCTTAAAGCAGAGCTTACTGATTTTGATGTATATACCGATTGCAAAGCCGCAATCTACAGTCATGAAAAAAATATTTTTACAGTTGAACAGTATATTGATCTGCCGGATGCTTACCAAAATCCAAAAGCATCTACCTCCATTCCCTTGGTAAAAAGAGAACATTCTTATATCGCTTTATTTTTTCCTCATCGTGGCCAGTACATTTTAAAACAAATGTATTTCTGGATTGCTTCGGGTGGATTGTTGGTACTTGTGTTAATCGCATTTGGTGCCAGTATTTTTTACCTGTACCGGCAAAAATTTTTAAACGAAACGCAGAAAGATTTTGTAAACAATTTTACACATGAGTTTAAAACGCCGCTGGCAGTTATTAAAATTGCCGCCGAGGTTTTGCAACAACCCAATATTGCAGACAAACCCGAACGTTTAAAAAACTATGCAGGCATAGTTGGTGAACAAACTACCCATTTACAAAGCCAGATACAAAAGCTGCTGGAGATTACTTATACCGACAGAAGTTCGCTGCCGCTTGAAAAAGAAAAATTTGATGTAAATATAGTTTTACAACAGGCTGTTAACGACCTGCTGCCCCTGGCCGAGCAGAAAAACGCTATTATAAAAACTGCTTTCTCTACAGCATCAACAATTGTAACAGCAGATAAAAATTATATGCTGCTCACGTTTATTAATCTTATAGAAAATGCTATAAAATATTCGCCTGCCCCGGAAATATCTATTGCCACTTATACAGAAGGGAATGATTGTTGCATTGTTATAAAAGATAATGGTATTGGCATCAGTGAAGAAAATCATAAAAAAATATTCGACCGCTTTTTCAGGGTTACTAAAGGCGATTTGCATACCGTTAAAGGTTTTGGATTGGGCTTAAGTTTTGTAAAAAAAGTGGTGGATACACATGGAGGCAAAATTGAAGTACAAAGCGAACCGGGAAAAGGAAGTACTTTTATTGTGAAAATTCCTAAGGATTAAAACAGGTAATAATGAGCAAAGCAAAAGTTTTACTGGCAGAAGATGATCTTGCGTTGAGCTTTGTTATTAAAGACAATTTGCAGGATGCCGGCTATGAAGTAACCCATTGTGCCGATGGTGAGCTGGCCTGGCAGCAGTTTCAAAAAAAGGATTTTGATATTTGTTTACTTGATGTTAATATGCCTGTAAGAGATGGTTTTTCGCTGGCCAAAAAAATAAGGCAGCAAAGTGATATGATTCCTGTGCTTTTTATTACTGCAAAAAGCATGGAGGAAGACAAACTAAAAGGCTTTATGGCAGGAGCCGATGATTATATTACCAAACCCTTCAGCATGCAGGAATTAATGCTGCGGATGGAGGTTTTTTTACGCCGAACAAAAAAACTGCAATCAGATGCAGCAGAAGAATACCATCTGGGTAAACTTAAATTTGCTTACAACGAATTAAAAATTTATACCGATAGCGAAACACTATCGCTTACACAACGTGAAGCCGACCTATTGAAATTTTTTGCACTACACCTTAATAAAATTTTAAAACGGGAAGAACTGCTGCTGAATGTTTGGGGTAAAGATGATTATTTTTTAGGCCGCAGTATGGATGTATTTATTACCAAACTCCGTAAACATTTAAAAGCCGATCCTGCTATCTCTCTTGAAACGATACATGGAGTGGGTTTCAGGTTGCAGATAAAATAATTGTACTACAGGTTACCTATTATCTTTTCCTGTATTTCTTTTAATTCATCCGGGCTTAGTTTTAATTTACCCCTGGTAAAATTTAAATCATCAGCAGTGTTAATGGGCAGCAGGTGCATGTGAGCATGCGGCACTTCCAAACCCACCACACTAATACCGCAGCGGTTACAATCAAATCCTTTTTCAATAGCGTGGGCAATGGGTTTTGCAAACAATAACCATTCGCTTAACAGGTTATCAGGTACATCAAAAAATTTATCTGTTTCAATTTTTGGCACCACCAGTACATGACCTTCTACCAATGGAAAAATATCGAGGAAAGCATAAAATCTTTCATCTTCTGCAATTTTATAAGATGGTATCTGGCCGGCAATTATTTTTGAAAAGATGGTCATAAAAAAGTTTTGTCAAAAGTACAATACAAAAAGCCCATTCAAAAAAAGAATGGGCTTAAAAAATACCGTGTAATAATCTTAGGCTGTAATACCTTCTATCCTGAATTTTAAAACTCCAGCAGGTACCTGCACTTCTACTTCTTCGCCAACAATTTTGCCCAGCAAGCTTTTACCAATTGGTGATGTAACAGAAATTTTGCCCAGTTTTAAATCGGCTTCTTTTTCTGAAACGATCTGGTAAGTCACATTTTTTTTAGTGCCTAAATTGGTAAGCGCTACTTTGGTAAGGATGCTGACTTTGCTGGTATCAATATTGTTTTCGTCTAAAATACGAGCTGTGGCAATAACCCCTTCCAGGTATTTTATTTTAGCTTCAAGCATACCTTGCGCTTCTTTTGCAGCATCGTATTCTGCATTTTCCTTTAAATCGCCTTTTTCACGGGCTTCTGCTATAGCCTTACTTGCCGCAGGCCGGTCAACACTCTTCATACCGTGCAGCTCTTCCTTCATTTTATCAAAGGTATCCTGGGTTACATAATTGGTTGTACTCATAAAAATTCTTTTAGGTAAAGAGAAAAAAAATACAACGCCCCAGATTGGCTAAGGCGTTGCATGTAACACAAAAGTAGTAAAAATTTTAAATACCCAGCTTTTCCAGCACTACTGCACTCATTTTATGAAATGCTTCGTGTGAGTAGCCGGCAATATGTGGGGTTACAATAACATTAGCCTGACTGGTTAAAAAATTCAATTGCTCTTTTTCAATATCAGATAAGGTTGCAATTTTTTCATTCTCCAGTACATCTAACGCTGCTGCCGAAATTTTATTTTCTTTTAGTGCATTTACCAGGGCTCCGGTATCAACTACTTTGCCCCTTGCAGTATTAATCAATATTGGTTTTTGTGTAAGGGTATTAAAAAAATCGTCGTTGGCCATATGCCTGGTTTCATCAGTTAAGGGAACATGAAAACTTATTACATCTGCATAGCGGCAAATTTGTTCCAGGCTTGCTTCTTTAATATACCCCGCAGCAAAATCAAATTTGTATTTGTCGTATGCTAAAACAGTAACGTTAAAAGCCGCCAGTAATTTAGCGAAAGTACTGCCTGTATTACCAAAGCCGATAATGCCCACAGTTTTGCCACTTAACTCTGTACCACGGTTTGCATCCCTGATCCATTCACCGTTTTTAACCTGCAAAAAACTACTGTTTATTTTATGTAATAAACCCAGCAACATACCCATCGCATGTTCGGCTACAGCATTTCTATTGCCTTCGGGGCTGCTTACACATTGTATCCCTTTGGTTGCTGCATAATCAACATCTATTAATTCCATGCCACTCCCCAGCCTGCCAATCCATTTTAATTTAACCGCTTTATCTAACAGATTTTTATCAATTGCCAGCCTTGTTGTAACAATCAACCCTTCAGCCCCGTCAATTAACGCTCCTAATTCATCATAAGTTACTGCAGGCAGGTACAGCACTTTGTACTGCTTTTTTTCCAGCGTTTCAAGCAGGTATTCCGGTGCATTTGCTGTAATTATTACCAATCTTTCGTTACTCATTCTTTTAAAATTGTTTTATCTTACCTGTAAAATTAAAGTTAGTTTATGGTTGGCCGAATTTCTTTTTTACTATTCAGCATTTTATTTACTGCTGTTCAATCTACTGCCCAGGTAACTGATCTGGAAGAAAAGAAACCTGAAACCATTAATGGAATTGAATACGGTTATTTTATAAAGAACGAACAGGTAAAGAATGTAAAGGATGAAGAATACAGCCGTTTTGAAATTACCTTATATGCCACTAATAAAAGCGGGTGTACAAAACTTTATGCCGAAAAAGTTTCAATACTTTCTTCCGAAACGCCAAACTTAATCGTGTCTTTCAACTGCACCAATGCCAATGGTAAACGCTTAACTGCAAAAAGTGGCACTGTAAAAGCCCGTGATTTTTATGTAAATGCAAAAGTGCAGGAAAACGGAAAAGAAGTTACCAGAACCGTTAAAGCCGGATATATTTTCCGCAATGGCGAAACACTAAAAAATAATATTATTGTTTTAGTACCCAAAGCAGAACGCCCCGTAATACAATGCACGGTAAATAATTTGCCTGAGCTGTAATTATTATTTTGCTGCAATCATACTAATCTCAACATTCACATTTTTAGGCAGGCCTTTTACAGCAACTGTTTCTCTTGCAGGAAAATCGCCGCTAAAGTATTTACCGTAAATTTCATTTACCTGGCCAAACAGATCCATATCGCTTAAAAATATGGTGGTTTTAACCACGTTGCTAAAATCCATCTCAGCTTCTGTTAATACAGCTTTTAAATTCTGCATTACCTGGTGGGTTTCTTCAATAATATCAGCAGTGGCTAATTCGCCTGTGCCGGGCTTTAGTGCTACCTGCCCCGAAATAAAAAGTAAATTACCCGTTAATACAGCCTGGTTGTACGGCCCGATTGGTGCCGGTGCATTAGAAGTATTGATAATTGTTTTTGCCATTGCCATTTATTTTATTAGAAATGCAAATATATCTTTTTGCAACCACCTATTTTTGTAAAAAATTATACATGCAGATTGTTGTATTAGGATCCGATGAGCAATGGGAATCTTTGACAGATAACATTACCGATATTGAATGGGTAAAAGGGAAGGCATCTTTTTCCTTTTCTGATTATATCCAGGCCGATGCTTTTATTATTTTAGATTCAACTCAACACTTTGAGTATAGCCAAACCACAAAGCCGGTTTTTATTAATAGTGTTACCAATACCTTAAAAGAATTAAATACACCAAAACATGTGTTGCGTATTAATGGATGGAATAGTTTTTTAAACAGGGCAAGCTGGGAGATTGCAGGAATACTAAACCCTGCCGCAAATATTATTTTAGAAAAGCTGAATAAAAAGCCGATAGCTGTTGCAGATGAACCGGGGTTTGTTGCTGCAAAAATTATTGCCATGATAATTAACGAAGCATATTTTGCACTTGGTGATGGCGTAAGTGATAAACCTGCTATTGACACTGCTATGAAACTGGGCACTAATTATCCTTACGGGCCTTTTGAATGGACTGAAAAAATAGGATTGAATAATATTTATACGCTTATACAAAAATTAAGTTTAACAGATACACGTTACCAACCTGCGCCAATGCTGGTTGCAGCGGCAGGCCAAAATAAATAATGAGTTACATAATAAATATAGATACCGCTACAGCAACTGCATACGTAAGTATTGCGCAGGATGGCAAACTATCACATGTTTTACAAAATCAATCACAAAAAGATCATGGGGCTTTTGTACAAACAGCTATTCAGCAATTATTAAAAACTGCTGCCTTATCTTTTGCAGATATTGATGCTATTGCTGTTACGGCAGGGCCCGGCTCATATACTGGATTACGTGTGGGGCTTGCCAGCGCAAAAGGATTATGCTACGCTTTAAACAAGCCATTAATTACTCTAAATACATTAGAAGTTTTAACAACTGCTGCCAAAACTTTTACCCATAACCAACCAGATATTTTATACTGCCCCATGATAGATGCCCGGAGAATGGAAGTATTTACGGCGCTTTATACTGATACATTAACGGCATTGCTGCCACCCTGTGCCATGATATTGAATGAAACTTCATTTTCAAATACACTTGAAAAAGAAAAGATCGTATTCTTTGGTAGTGGTGCGGCTAAATGGCAACAGCTTTGTACACACCCAAATGCCTCATTCACAACGCATTTAGCACTGCCCGAAGCGATGGCTGATTTATCTTATAAATATTTTTTAGAACAGCGCTTTGCCGATCTGGCTTACAGCGAGCCCTTTTACCTCAAAGAGTTTCAAAATAACGTTTATTAAATTAAGGTTAAGAATAACCGTAAAAGGCATATTTTCAATAAAACAGATTACCTATTAGTTGCATAAGCAATTATTTGTATATTTGTTCGTTCAACATTGTTTCAAGCATAATTAAAATTTAAATCTTATGATGGTTGCAACTCAATCACATGAGTCGGCTATTCCGACTAGTAAAGCCCCGTCCGAATCTTCTATTAATGTGGATTATCACGCCTTAAAAAAAGCAGCGCTTGTTTTAAGAGCTTTAAACCACAAACTTCGCCAGCAGTTACTTAAACTTATTGAAGAAGAAAAAAAGATTACGGTTACCGAAATTTACGTTCGTTTACGATTGGAGCAATCAGTTGCTTCGCAACATCTGGCTATTTTAAGAAAGGCCGGTATTGTTATTACACAGCGTGATGGTAAATTTATTTACTATGCTGTAAATTTTAAACGTATAGAAGAGATTGACACTTTTGTAAAACAATTAGTT
>JAYVJU010000254.1:0-18973 GCA_043769035.1 Ferruginibacter sp. | reverse complement strand
CCCGTTTAACGAAAAAAGAAATGTGATGGTGGGATTAATTATTGAATGGGGAAATTAAAATAATTTATAACTGCCGGAGTAAAAATTTTAAAGAAATTTAAAATAGCCGGTAAACATAAATCCAAAAAATAAACTATAAAAAACCAATCATGAATATAAAAAACATGCTGCTGTTTGTAGCTTTTTTTCTTACGTGTTGCTACAGTACCAATGCACAGGTAGGTATAGGTACAGTAACCCCAAACTCTACATTAGATATCAGGGGGTCTGTAGCTACCGCCTATAGGTCATTTACAGCAAATACAACTGCTTTAGTAACAGATAACCAATTAGTATTTACAGGTTCTGTAGCAGCCACCCTTACCTTACCTGCTGCTGCAGGTAATACCGGCAGAAGATACCTGGTTAAAAATGCCAGTACAACACTGCCTACACCTTTAGTAACTATTGTGCCTGCAACTGTTGAAACTATTGACGGAACAGCTTCGTGGATTTTAGATGAGGCTAATGAAACTGTGGTATTGATAAGTAATGGAACAGGCTGGCATGTTACAGCTCAAAATTTACCCGGTACTTCGGGCATTAACTGGACTCAAAATGGGAATGCAGTAAGTTCTGATAAATCAATAGGCAATATCAGTAACTATGATTTACCGGTTATAACTAATAATACAGAAAAATTCCGCTTAACAACTTCTGGTAATGCAGCATTAGGCACTTCTGCCTTTGATGCCATTAACCCTGAAAAATTTTTGGTGGATGCAGGCACAACAACATCTTACAATGTTATCAGTGGTAAAGGAAGTATCAACAACTATTTACAACTGAACATACAAAACAGGTCATCAGGAAATAGTGCCAGCTCCGATGTTGTTGCATCTAATAATGCTGCTACAGAAACTGCAAATTTTATAGATATTGGTATTAACTCAGGCGGCTATAATAATAATACCTACCCGGTATTAGATGGAGCAAACAATGCTTACCTGTATTCAACCGGTAACGATTTTGTTATTGGTAACGGAACTGCCGGTAAAGATTTGCTATTGTTTACAGGTGGGCTGGCATTGACTAACGAACGTTGGCATATAACCGGAGCAGGATTAACAGGCATCGGTACTGCAACACCATCAGAAAAATTACAGGTTGAAGGCAATATCCGTTTGTCGGGTACAAACAGGGCTGTTTTTTTTGATGCAAGTGTTGACCCTTACTCAGGTATTAAAAATATTTCCAGAACCGGCGAGGTAAATGAACTGATGTTGTTTTCCGGAAATGATGTAACCGGTTTATATGGTGCAGACAGGATACGCCTGGCTTCGCAGGAACTTTATTTTGCAACTGCGCCTGCCAGTGCAGGTATTAATAGTGGTGACGCTTCCTCTTTTTATGCAAACACCACAAGCGTACCTGCACGTATGTTTATCAATAAAAATGGAAATGTAGCAATTGGTACTACCACTTTTAATGCAACCAGGCCAGAGCAGTTGTTGGTAGATGCCGGTACTACCACATCATACAATGTAATCAGTGGTAAAGGTTCGTATAATAATTACCTGCAGTTAAATATTCAAAATAACAGCAGTGGTACATCTGCCAGTTCTGATATTGTGGCAACAGCAGATAACGGAAATGAAACAACTAATTATGTAAATCTTGGTATTAATTCCAGTACATACTCAGGCACAGGAATAACAGCCGGTGCCAATAATGCTTATCTGTACACTACAGGAAATAATTTTACTATTGGTAATTCCACCAATAATAAAAACCTTATTTTTTATACCACTGTTTCAGGAACAGGTACGCAACGGATGAGCATTACCAATGCCGGATTGATTCCTGCGCAAAATAATGCCTATCCATTAGGAAATACAACAAAGCGCAATACTGCAGTGTGGGCTGTAAATGGAGCTATACAAACATCAGATTTGCGGACGAAGAAAAATATACATCTGCTGTCATACGGTTTAAAGGAAGTATTACAATTAAACCCTGTATCCTATAACTGGAAAGACGAAACTGATAAGGCAAACAAAATCGGGTTAATAGCACAGGAGGTAAAAAAAATAATACCTGAAGTAGTTATTGGAGATGAAGAAAAGGAAAAGCTGGGAGTGAACTACGCAGAAATGGTAGTTATATTAATAAATGCCGTACAGGAATTAAAAATTAAAACAGATAGGTTGAAGAAAAAAGCAAAAGAATTGCATTTAATCCAATAAAATTATCAAACCAAAAAATATCCTCTAATTATTCTTTTTAAAAAATCCAATATTATGAACGCAAAATTTTTAATAATTATAGCAGTAGCACTTGTAGTTACCAGCAACGGAGTTGCGCAACTGGGTGTGGGTACAACAGCTCCAAATTCCACCCTTGATGTCAGGGGGTCACTATCTACCGGTTATCGTTCTTTTGCAGGCGCAACTACTGCTGGTATAGCTGATAATGTACTGGTATTTACCGGAACCACAGCAACCACAATTACATTACCAACTGCATTTGGTTGTACAGGAAGAAATTATTTAATAAAGAATGCCAGCACAACCGGCCCAACGCCGTTACTTACTATAGCTACAACTTCGGCACAAACAATCGATGGGTTATCAAGCTGGACATTAGATGAAGCCAATGAAAGCGCATTACTTATCAGCAATGGTACTAACTGGTACATAGGTTCGCAAACATTACCAACAGGATCTGGTACTTACTGGAGCCATAACGGGAACAATGTAACCAGTATAAAAACATTGGGTACCACCAGCAATTACGATCTTCCTTTTATTACCAATAATACAGAAAAGATGCGGTTAACAGCTACTGGCCGCATGGGTATCGGTACATCAACTTTTGATGCGACCAATCCTGAAAAATTATTAGTGGATGCAGGAACTACCTCCTCTTACAATGTCATCAGCGGTAAAGGCAGTATTAATAATTACCTGCAGTTAAATATACAAAACCGTTCTTCGGGCAACACCGCCAGTTCAGATGTTGTTGCTACAGCAGATAATGGAAATGAATCAATAAATTATGTTGACCTTGGAATAAATTCGAGTGCATACAGCAATGCCACTTACCCAATACTTAACGGTGCCAACAATGGTTATTTATATTCAACCGGTAACGATTTTGTTATTGGTAACGGAACGGCTAATAAATATCTGTCGTTTTTTACAGGAGGCTATGCTGCTACCAACGAACGTGTACGTATTACAGGTGCAGGATTAACCGGTATTGGTAACACCGCCCCAACTGAAAAATTACAGGTAGAAGGAAATATCAGGTTATCGGGTCTTAACAGAGCTATATTTTTTGACAGCGATAATGATCCTTATGCAGGCATAAAAAATATTACAAGAGCCAGCGAAGTAAATGAGTTGATGTTGTTTTCCGGCAACGATATTGCAGATAGCAGTGGCGCAGACAGGATAAGGCTGGCAACAAATGAAATTCATTTTGCAACTGCAGCCAGCAGTACGGCAACTAACTCCGGAGACCCTACAGCGATTTATGGCAATACAACTACGGTTCCTACACGGATGTATATTAATCAAAATGGAAACGTAGCCATAGGTACTACCACTTTTAATGCTACCAAACCCGAAAAGTTATTAGTAGATGCTGGAACCACCACATCATATAACGTAATCAGCGGCAAAGGATCGATAGATAATTATCTGCAATTAAATATTCAAAATAATAATAGCGGTAACTCCGCAAGTTCTGATATTGTTGCAACTGCAGATAATGGAAACGAATCGGTAAACTATGTAAACCTTGGTATTAACTCAAGCGGTTACAGCAGCGGTGGAATTACTGGTGGTGCCAATAATGCTTATTTATACTCTACCGGAAACGATTTTATTATTGGAAACGCCACCGACAATAAAGATTTGATTTTTTACACCACTACAGCCGGTACAGGTGTAGAACGGATGCGTATTAATAATGCAGGATTAATACCCGGCCAGGATAATATTTATTCGTTAGGAAACAGCACTAACCGGTGGACAGCAGTGTGGGCAGTTAATGGCGCAATACAAACATCGGATGTGAGGTTGAAAAAAAATATACACCCATTACCTTATGGCCTTGCCGAAGTAATGAAGCTAAGGCCTGTTGGTTACAACTGGCTGGATATAACTAATACCAATAATAAAATTGGTTTAATAGCTCAGGAAGTAAAAAAAATTATTCCCGAAGTGGTTATAGGCGATGAACAAAAAGAAAAACTGGGAATGAATTATGCGGAGATGGTACCTGTTTTAATAAATGCTATTAAAGATTTGAATAATGAAATTAATAACCTTGAAAAATTAATAAAAAAATCGGCTAAGCAGTAATGGCCTGTTTACAATTCAATTCAATATTTACAATCCATAATTATGAAATCCAATAACATGAAAATCCAACTTTTACTATTTGCTTTTGCGTTATTTACAATAACTGCTAAAGCCCAGGTGGGTATAGGAACTACCACCCCTAATTCTACATTAGATGTTAGAGGCTCCCTGGCAACAGCATACCGGGCATTCAGTGCAGGTACTACTGCTGCCGTTACCGATAATATGCTTGTTTTTACAGGCACATCAGCAACAACATTAACGTTGCCCGATGCAACTACCTGCCAGGGCAGGTATTACTGGATAAAAAGTACCAGCTCTAATTCATCAACACTTACAATTGCTACAACTTCATCTCAAACAATTGACGGTATTGCGTTTTGGACACTTACACAAACCAATAAAGCTGTGCGGCTGGTAAGTAATGGTGATAACTGGATAATAGCTTCGGAAAGTTTGCCGGGAAGCACCGGTACACCATGGGTAATTGGCGGCAATAACGTTACTGCCTTACAAAACATAGGTACTACAAGTAATTACTCACTTCCTTTTATTACAAACAATACCGAAAAAATGCGGCTTAGCAATACCGGTAACCTGGGTATTGGTACATCAACCTTTGATGCTACCAACCCCGAAAAATTATTAGTGGATGCAGGAACAACTTCTTCTTACAATGTTATCAGTGGCAAAGGCAGTATCAATAATTACCTGCAGTTAAATATTCAAAACAGGTCGGCAGGTAATAGTGCCAGCTCCGATGTGGTGGCTACCGCCGACAATGGAAATGAATCGGTGAATTATGTTGATTTAGGTATTAACTCCAGCACTTACAATGCTGCTTCATTTAACGTAACGGCTGCTAATGATGCATACCTGTACAGTGCCGGTAACGACTTTGCTATAGGTAATGCGTCAGCAAACAGAGCGCTTAAATTTTTTACAGGAGGTACTGTTTTGGCTAATGAGCGGATGCGTATTAATCATTTAGGCAATGTTGCAATTGGTACAAGTACCTGGGATGTATCTAATCCTGAAAAATTATTGATTGATGCCGGAACTACAAGTTCGGTTTTTCCTTTAAGTATGAAAGGAACCATGAATGGCTGGTTTCAGACACGTATGAGAAACAATTCAACCGGAACAGCTGCAAGTTCAGATTTTGTAGCCGTTGCAAATAACGGAGCCCTGGTAAATATAGGTATAAACTGTACCGGATATACTGGTACAGGTATGTTAGGCGGTGCCAATAACGCCTACCTCTACAGCAGCGGCAACGACTTTAATATTGGTAATACCTCCGCTTCCAGATACCTGGCATTTTTTACCGGTGGTACTGCATCTACAAACGAAAGAATGCGTATCAATCATCTGGGTAATGTTGCAATTGGTACAAGTACCTGGGATGGAACCAATCCAGAAAAATTTTTAGTAGATGCAGGAACTACAACTTCTGTAAATGCCATTGTTGGTAAAGGCAGTATTAACAGTTACCTGCAATTAAATATAAAAAATAATTCTGCAGGAACCGCTGCCAGCTCGGATGTTGTAGCTACTGCAGATAATGGGAGTGAGACTACGAATTATATAGATATGGGTATTAACAGCTCCGGTAATACCAGTAATGTTTTTGGTGATGCCAACGATGCGTATTTATATAATGTGGGACAGGATTTACTGATTGGTGCTTCAACTGCTGGTAAATCGCTTGTGTTTATGACGGGTGGTACAACGCAATCAACCAACGAACGTATGCGTATTGATGGTACCGGAAGGGTTGGGATAGGGAATAACGCTCCAACTTCTACTTTGCATGTTACCGGCTCAGTTGCAATGGCAATTACTACAAGAACAGCTAACTATACTGCAACAGCAAGCGACTATACAATTGTTTGTAATAATACAGGCGCAATAACAATCAGCCTGCCTGCTGCAACGGGTTGCAGCGGAAGGGTATATGTAATCAAGAAAATTTCGGCTATGTTGAATAATGTGATAATAGACCCTAATGGCGGAGAAACTATTGATGGAGCAGGAACCAGAACATTAACAATGCAATACGAAAGTGCAATGATACAGTCTGATGGTACTAATTGGTTTGTATTATAAAAATAATTTAAACAATAACCTTATAAGTTATTTATTATCCCAAAAAATAAACTATGAAAACAATAACACTTATTTTTTTCTTCCTGTGTTTTTTTGCACTGCTGTTGCCCGGTAATTTATTGGCACAAACCAATGTGCAAAACAACGGAATTCTTTTTGTGAGTTCAACTTCCGATACCGTATTCATGGGCAGCTCTTTTACAAATGCTGCCGGTGCTGCCTTTACAAACAACAGTGTTGTTAATATAAAACAGGATATTACAAATGGCGAAGTAGCCATGGCAACAGGCACAGGTACATTGTATTTAAATGGAACCGGTACACAGGTAATTGCAGGTGCCGAGATATTTAAAACATATAATCTTATTACCAACAATGGCGCAGGGTTTACCTTAAACAATAACCTAAGTATAAACGGCTTACATACCTATACTGCGGGTATAGTTACAACATCAACAACACCTAATTATATGGTGTATCAGGCCGGCTCGAATTATACCGGAGATGATGACAGCAGGCATGTTAATGGCTGGGTAAAAAAAATAGGTAATACCGATTTTGTTTTTCCTGTAGGTAATGGCACATATAAAAGAACCATTGCTTTAACCAACATGACTGTAAGCAGTGAGTTTAATGCAAAGCATAATGCTCCTCCAACACCTAACTATGCTAATCTTTTTCCGCCATTGGTATTAATAGATACCAATGAATACTGGACAATAAATAAAGTTAGTGGTGGCTCTGCCAGGGTGGTAATGAACTGGGACCACAGCAAAATACCGGTGCCGCAGGTGCTGTTATCTAATATCAGATCCGCATATTATAATGGCAGCTTTTGGATAAATATTGGCGGTACAGGATTTGGTAATATAACTACTACCGGATCTGTTACCTCAAACAGTGTATCTGCTTTCAATAATAATTTTACCATTGCCAGTACTTCCTGGGTATTGCCGTTGCAGCTTATCAGCTTTACAGGGCAGCACTACAGCAGTTACAATAAAATCACCTGGATAATTTCCAACGAAGCAGATGTGGTGCATTACAAATTGCAGCGCAGTAATGATGGCGTAAACTTCTATACCATTTCGCAACAAAGCGCCAAAAATAATAATGGTACCGAAACCTATACCAGTGCCGATGCAGGTATAACTTATGGCAAAGTGTACTACAGGTTGGCTTATTTACAAAATGACGGGCAGGTGAAATATTCGGGAGTGATAATAATTAGTGCAGCGCAGGAAAAAGATTTTTATGTAATAAAAAATCCGGTATCAACGAGCATAGATATTTACGCAGGTATTAATTATAAAGGAACCTATAGCTATACGCTTACAAATAACTCAGGGCAAATCATGCAGTCAGGTACCCTTGCTATAACAGCAGCAGGTGTGCAGCGGGTACAAGTAAAACCTTATTTAGCAACAGGTATTTATGTATTAACCTTACGAAATGCTGACCACCTGCTGCAAAAAAATATTTTAAAAGAATAACCGAAATAAAAATAATTTAAGTAACAATTCTTATAGTTGTTCATTATCCAAAGAGTAAACAATGAAAACAATAGCCCTTATTTTTTTTGTACTGTGTTTTTTAGTACTGCTTTTGGCTGGTAATTTATTATTGTAGATGGATATCAAACTTTAATGGAACCGGCTTCCGGTCAACCAGATGAGCCTTTTCAAGGGCAGAAGTACCGGGTAGCATATATAATGATTGTTTTAGCATAGCAATATACAGGCGGGGGCTTAACAGCCTCTGCCTTTTTTGTGATATAAATCAGTTATTAGCTTGTTCTTGATTGTTAAAACCGGCTTTGTAATAAGATAACTTTATAGTGCCTCAAATTTCTCCTTCTCTTTTAAAAGAATATTTTCTGATGAAAATAATGTTGTAGCCATACAGTAATAAATTGCAGGTAAAATTACAACAAAGCAAATAGATTGCTGATAAATAATGGGCTTAACAGGTAACCTGTAAACTTGTGGTTGCTAATATAAAGATGCCGTACTTTTAATTTTTAGGGATAAAATTCAGGCTTGCAGAATTCATACAATATCTTAACCCCGTTGGTTTTGGCCCATCATCAAACACATGACCCAAATGTGCACCACACCTGCTGCAGTTTACTTCTGTACGTTCCATACCAAAACTATTATCTGTTATTTCTTCTACGTTGGCTTTAAGTACAGGTTTCCAAAAACTTGGCCATCCGGTACCACTTTCAAATTTGGTGGCAGAACTGAATAATTCCAAGTTGCAGCAAACGCATTTATAAGTACCGGCTTTATGGTTATCCCAGTATTTGCCGCTAAAAGCTGTTTCTGTACCTTTTTTACGGGTAACCCGGTATTGTTCTGCAGTTAACAGTTTGCGCCACTCAGCATCAGTTTTTATTACCGTATATTTTTTTGTTTGGGCAAATGAGCCGATTGCAGTAACCAGTAAAAGGGCTGCTAATACAATATGTTTCATAACTTTTTTATTTGAATAAGATACGAATGGGTAACAATTTTGGTTTTTAAAGTATAGAACATTTAACAAACGGCTTTGTTTACAAATTTAACTTATAATTTCGCATCAAATTACAACCACATTACGATGGGTATATTAAAACAAATGGCCGAATATCTTTACCTTAAAAAGAAAGACCCCAATGCACCACGTACGCAATGGATGAAATACATGCATGGCATTAACAGGCTGTCGTTAATACTGTTTTTAGTAGCCATGATAATTTTAGCCATAAAACTCCTGCGCCGTTAACTTATAAATGTATAAATGCTTTTTGCAGCATTGGCAGAAGCATGGCCGCCCAGGCTTAACAGTTTTTTTAAATCGGTATAATCTTTTTTTAACTGCTGCTGTTTTGCGGTATTGGTTAACAGTTCCTGTAATGCTGCTGTAAGGTTTTCAACTGTAAGTTTGTCCTGTATCAATTCTTTTACCACTTCTTTATCCATTATTAAATTAACCAGACAGATGTATTTTATTTTTACCAATCGCTTTGCTATCTGGTAACTTATTGCATTGCCTTTATAACAAATCACTTCGGGTACAGCAAACAAAGCGGTTTCTAATGTTGCTGTACCGCTTGTTACAAGTGCTGCTTTTGATTGTGATAATAATTCGTAAGTTTTATTCACCACAGCCGATACATTTTTATACGGGGCTAATAATTCATTATAAAAACTTTCTTCCAGGCCGGGTGCTTTGGCAACTACAAATGTATAATCCGGAAAATGTTTTGCAACCTCAAGCATGATGGGCAATTTTTTCAATATCTCCTGTTTACGACTGCCGGGGAGTAATGCAACAATACCGGAATTTGTAATTGGTAATTCGGAGTTAGGAAAAAAAACTGCAGTGTTTTGAGCGCCCAATTCCAAATTCCTGATTCCAAATTCCTCAACTACCTCCACCAGCGGATGCCCCACATATTCCACTTCATAATTCCATTTTTTATAAAAATTTTTTTCAAAGGGTAATATCACCAGCATTTTATCCACGTTATCTTTAATGCCCTTAACCCTGTTTTCTTTCCATGCCCAAACCTGCGGCGAGATATAGTAAATTACTTTTAGCCCCTGTTGCTTTGCCCATTTGGCAATGCGTAAATTAAAACCAGG
Organism: Ferruginibacter sp.; assembly: GCA_043769035.1. Lineage (GTDB taxonomy): Bacteria > Bacteroidota > Bacteroidia > Chitinophagales > Chitinophagaceae > Ferruginibacter. The sequence goes on along the minus strand of JAYVJU010000254.1, from coordinate 8,886 downwards.
GTAATCAATCAATATTAATACATCAGGCCTGTTGGCGGTAATATCTTTTTTACATAGATCGATATTGCGGAAAATAGTACGGAGGTTTTTAATTACTTCTACAAACCCCATAAATGCAAGGCCGCGGTAATGTTTTACCAGCGTGGCACCTGCGGCTTCCATTTTATCGCCACCCCAGCAACGGATATTTGCAGCAGCATCCAGCTTGCGTAATTCTTTTATCAAATTGCTGCCATGTAAATCGCCGCTTGCTTCACCAGCTATAATATAATATTGCATACCTTAAAATTACTGCTGCAATTTACCGTATTGTAAAACAAAATCCATTTTGCTAACATTAAAATAAAAGCCCAACAATATGTTGAGCTTTTAAGTGACCGAGACTGGATTCGAACCAGCACGCCGTTTCCAGCGCCACCACCTCAAGGTGGTGCGTCTACCAATTTCGCCACCCGGCCATGTTTTGGGACTGCAAATGTAAGGTGATTATTTTTTCAGAACAATTCTGAATGTGGTGCCTTTACCAAGTTCAGAATGTTTTACATACAGTTCGCCTTTGTGGTATTGTTCAATAATACGTTTTGATAAACTTAAACCAAGGCCCCAGCCACGTTTTTTAGTTGTAAATCCCGGCTTAAACACATTGGTAATATTTTGTTTGCTGATGCCTTTACCGGTATCAGTTACATCAATAATGGTGTTTGCCGTTTCATTCTTAATAGTAATACTAATGCTGCCTTTGCCTTCCATTGCATCCAGTGCATTCTTTAAAAGGTTTTCAATCACCCAGTCAAAAAGCGGCGCATTTATCATGCCCACAATTTCTGTTTCATTAAAGCTGTTGATGGTAAAATTAACTTTATCCGTAGCTCTTCTTTTTATATAAGCTACCATACTTTCTACCTGTGCAATAATATTTTTCTCTTCTAACTGCGGTATGCTGCCAATTTTTCCAAAACGGTCGCTTACTAATTTTAAGCGGTCAACATCTTTGGCCATTTCTGCCGCAATTTTTTCGCTCTGCGGATTATCTTTCAGCATTTCTACCCAACCTTGTAACGAGGAAAGCGGTGTGCCCAACTGGTGTGCTGTTTCTTTTGCCATACCTGCCCATACCTGGTTTTGGGTCGATTTGTTTCTTACCGATACGGTTATTAAAATAATAATGATAAACAATGCTACAATAAAAAGTTGTATGATGGGATAATAACGTACCTGTTTTAAAAGGTCTGAATCGCCGTAGTAATACTTGTTATATACCAGGGGCTCTTTACTTATTTCTACAGTTATCGGGTCGTGCTGGTTTTTAAATTCCTTTACTTTTTCTCTTAGATAATTACTGTCGGCTTTTACTCTTGCAGAATCGAGGTTTAAAAATTCATTCAGGGGATTATCTTTTTCATCTGTACCAATAATGGGTATTTCTGTATTTTCCGAAGTAATGATATTGGTAAGATCAAGTGCCGATTGTTCTGTAGCATTAATTCTTGTTTTTAAAGACTGTACCCACACATTTACTTTTTTTCTTTCGTCGGCTGCAATTTTTTTAGAAATGTAATTCGAATAAAATATGGTGCCGGTTACAATGGCAATAGCAATAGCTGCCAAACCTGTACGCCAGTTAAGTAATTGTGAAAACATAAGTAAAAATAGAAATAAGTTATGAGTTATAAGTTGTAAGTTATAAGTAAGTTTGTGCAAAACATAATTAAAGTTTGCCAATGTTATAAGTGCACAAAGCTGATGCCATTAAAAACTTAAGCAGGTATAAATAATGCAAAACCCTTCTGTAGCAATTGTAATTTTAAACTGGAATGGTAAAAATTTTTTAGAACAATTTTTGCCATCGGTATTGTTATCTGAATATGTCAATAAAAGAATTATTGTTGCAGATAATGCATCAACCGACGACTCAGTTGATTTTTTAAAAAACCATTATCCGCAGGTAGAAATTCTGCTGAACAATTCCAACGAAGGTTTTGCAAAAGGCTATAATACTGCCTTAAAACAGGTACAAAGTGATTATTATGTTTTATTAAACAGCGATGTAGAAGTTACTCCTGGTTGGATAACACCAATTATAGATTTGATGGAGAGTGATACCACAATAGCGGCATGCCAACCCAAATTATTAGCTTACAACAATAGAAATCAGTTTGAATATGCCGGCGCCTGTGGCGGGTGGATAGATAAATTTGGGTACCCGTTTTCGAGAGGAAGGGTATTTGATATTTGTGAAGATGACAAAGGGCAGTATAATAATGCAGCTCAATGTTTTTGGGCCAGCGGTGCTGCATTGTTTGTAAAGGCTTCGGTATATCATGAGTTGGGAGGATTGGACGAATACTTTTTTGCCCACCAGGAAGAAATAGATTTTTGCTGGCGCTTACAACTGGCCGGGTATAAAGTGTATGTTCAGCCTGCATCGGTAGTATATCATGTTGGCGCCGGAACACTGGCAAAAGGCAGCAGCAAAAAAACTTACCTCAATTTCAGGAACAACCTTATAATGCTGGCTAAAAATTTTTCTTTAGCTGAGGCATTATGGAAAATACCAGTCAGGCTTATGTTAGATGCTGTGGCTGCATGGAAGGGGTTGTTAAGTGGCGACAGCGGATATTTCGGCACTATTTTAAAAGCACATATTCATTTTCTAAGATGGATACTGGTTGATAGAAAACAATCTGTTTTTCCTGTAAAGAAGGAGGGGAGATTGGGCGGCTGGTATAATGGCTCGGTGGTATGGCAGTATTTTATAAAGAAGAAGAAAACCTTTTTACAAATTGTTGAAAACAAATAAGTTTTTTTGAAACATACACCTTATTTTTGCACTGCAAATTTTAAAACATGGAACAGGAAATTATAGACAATTCCCACAAAGATTTTACACATAACTGGGTATCATCTTCCCGGTTTATATGGTTTTGCCAGGTTTTTCTGGTTTTGGCTTTTGTTTTGGGCGGTTGCTTCAATTTATATACACACAGGTATAAAGGAAAACCTGAAGTGAATGTGCCTGAAAATACCCTGTACAATCCAAAGTATAAATAAAAAATTTTTGTTGTAGCGATACAACCCTTATTTTTGCCGTCCGAAAAACGGGACAGTTCTTACAATTATTGCGGAAGTAGCTCATTTGGTAGAGCACGACCTTGCCAAGGTCGGGGTGGCCGGTTCGAGCCCGGTCTTCCGCTCAAAAATCATCCTGACATTAACTTGTTGGGATTTTTTTTCTTTACCAGATTCTCTTTTAGAGAATGTTTACCCGGGTGGTGGAACCTGCCTGACGGCAGGCAGGCTGGTAGACACGTCCCGATTAATAATCGGGATTTGCAGCAATGCAAGTGTGGGTTAAATAGAACGAGATCTTTAAAAATATTGAAAATTGTGTCACTCGGGTGGTGGAACTGGTAGACACGTCCCGATTAATAATCGGGATTTACAGAGATGAAAGTGTGGGGTAATTAAAAAGCAAGGTTTTTAAAAATATTCAAAATCGTGTCACTCGGGTGGTGGAACTGGTAGACACGTCCCGATTTACAATCGGGATTTGCAGCAATGCAAGTGTGGGTTAAATAGAACGAGATCTTTAAAAATATTGAAAATTGTGTCACTCGGGTGGTGGAACTGGTAGACACGCAGGACTTAAAATCCTGTTTACAGCAATGTAAGTGTGGGTTCAACTCCCATCCCGAGTACTTTTACAACCCCGGCATTTTAAACCGGGGTTTTTTTATGTACTACATCTATATTTTATATTCCAAAGATTTTGACAAGTATTATGTTGGCCAATGCGAAGACATTGATATTCGGCTAAAAAGACATAATAACAGAGGTGTTCCTTCAACAAAACCATATATTCCCTGGAAATTAGTTTATAAGGAAGTATTTGCAACAAGAGCCGAAGCTGCTACCAGGGAGAAAGAAATCAAAAATAAAAAGAGTAGAAAGTATATAGAGTATTTAATTACTCCTAAATAATTATCTGGTTATCACATTCCGATTTAACAACGGGATGTGATAACCACGCCAGCCGTGGGTTTTGATTTTTCAGCAACTCAATTTTTGCTATTGCTTTCAACATTCCTCATTTTCTAATGTATTTCTCATTTAAAATTTACCGGGCAATTCGTTAAAGTATGTTTAAAAGCACCACTACTATATAAAAGCCCTGCTCTTTTACTTTAAATTGATACAGGTAATTTATTTGGATCAAGAAAGAAATATTGAAACGCTTACTTAACTAACAGGTTGATTTATGACAAAACTTAATTTATCCCTTGTGGTTTTACTTTTATCATTTGGCTTAATTGTCAATGGGCAAACGGTTAAGATCGGCGCAGTAAACTGGGCAGATAAAAATTTAGCGGTAAGTCAATTCCGTAACGGGGATAATATTCCCGAGGTAAAAACTGACGAAGAGTGGGCAAAGTTTGGTGATCAGAAAAAACCAGCCTGGTGTTATTATCAAAACGATTCTGCCAACGGCACTAAGTATGGTAAACTCTATAATTGGTATGCCGTTAACGATAAAAGGGGGTTAGCACCTGCAGGTTGGCATATTGCAACCGATGACGAATGGCAATTGCTTATTGATGGTTTGGGCGGCGATGAAACTGCCGGTATTAAAATTAAAAGCACCACAGGTTGGAATAACAATGGCAATGGAAATAACAGCGCCGGATTTAATGGCCTTGCAGCCGGCGCAAGAAACTACGATGGCAATTTTGCTGAAATTGGAAATGCTGCATTCTGGTGGACATTTTGGGTAACAAAAGCCAGGCAGCCCTTTAGCCCAACATATAGATTTACGACCTGCAATGATAATGCTGTTGGCAGAGATAGTGATAACCAGGGTAATGGATACGCTGTACGCTGTATAAAAGAATAAAAACAGGTGGAAATTTTTGCATGGTTCATTTACTTACAAAGTGTGTAACAAAATAATAAGCAACTATTGTAAATAAAAAAGCTGCCTATAAAGACAGCTCATTCCTATAAATGTAAAAGATTCTTATTTCAAGTTGTGATATACTTTCTGCACATCTTCATCCTGCTCCAGCTTATCTACCAATTTCAATACATCGTTAGCTGCTTCCTCATCAAGTTCTGTTAAATTCATTGGTATACGTGTAAGTTCGGCAGTAATAACCTCAATCTTTTTTTCTTCCAAAGCCTTTGCCATATGCCCAAACTCTGCAAAAGCTGTGCGGATAATGATATTCCCTGAGCTATCTTCTCCTATTTCTTCCAGGCCATAATCAATCAATTCCAATTCCAGATCTTCAATATTCACACCTGCATTTTTTACCTTAAATTCTCCCATACGGGTAAAAGTAAAAGCTACACTACCACTAGTACCTAATGCGCCACCGCTTTTAGTAAAATGCATTCTCACATTCGCAACTGTTCTTGTAGGGTTATCAGTTGCTGTTTCAACTAACAATGCAACACCATGTGGTGCATATCCTTCATAAACAACCTCATCATAACTGCTGGTGTCTTTACCCATTGCTCTTTTTATAGCCGCCTCAACTCTATCTTTAGGCATATTGCAGGCCTTGGCATTCAGGTAGCACCTGCGCAATGCAGGGTTACTATCCGGATCCGGACCACCAGCTTTTACAGCAATATTAATTTCTTTCCCAATACGGGTAAAGTCTTTTGCCATTTTATCCCAGCGGGCAAACATAGCTCCTTTTCTTACTTCAAATATCCTTCCCATGTGTTTGGTTGATTAGTTAATTCGTTTACTGGTTTATTAGTAAATAAGTTATTCGGGATGCAAATTTAAGGAAAATCATTGCTTAATCGGAAAGTATAAAATGGAAAGGCAGGTATGGGGTTTTTGAAAATCAGAAGAATGGTATAATATAAATGTTGCGGTTCCCCCTTCAGGGGGCGGAGGGGGCTTCACATAAAAAAGCGACACCCTTTTACAGGTATCGCTTTAAACCTAAAGCATAGCCACCTAAAAACTAAAACCAACTGAGATTTTTGCAACCCTGTTATAAGCTTTAAAATTATCGTTCTTATCTAATTTTGATAAGCCATAATCGTAACCGGCTTTAATATTGAAGCCATTATCAAATTTATAACCTATACCACCTGCAATACCCACATCCATACGATTAAAGTTATCAGTAAGGTCTAATCTTTTATTAAGTAATGATATGCCCAACACACTTGTATTTACATGCAAACTGGTTTTTGCCAGGTAAGAAATTTGTGGCCCGGCATAAATGCTTAATCCTTTTGCCACTTCAGCTTTCACCAATAATGGCATATCAAAATAATTGGCTTCTACTTTTGCGCTGGCATTGATACCTAAAAATTTAAGTGCATCAATTTTTATATCACCTTGCATGGCATAACCTTTTTGCGAATACTGTAAACCTGGTTCAAATGAAATAGTTTCTGTTAATGGAATGTTGGCATAGCCACCAATATGAAAACCTGTTCTGCTTTTAGTGCCAATAAAACCATTGCTAAGGTCAACAACATCATTAAGGCTCTGCATGGCATCGCCTTTCCAGTTGGCAATACTAACACCGGCTTGTACGCCGTAACTAACTTGTGCTTTTGTACTGGTAATAATTATTATACTAAGTACAGTAAGAGTAAAAATTTTTTTCATGTTTTTGGGGGCAGTGTTTTAAGTGGCTGCTTGCATACTGTTATTACAATAGTGTGCCATCTTTTTTTTGTTTAGATAAGAAATTGTTAAAGCAATTTACTGTTCACCAACGGTTAACAAAAGCAGTTGTTTAAAAAAATGTTTTTTACGCCATTACATTTCTTAAGTTTGTCGCACCAAAATAATGTTATGGAAAATAAAGCCGTGTACTACAGCGATTATTTACAGTTAGATAAAATTACAGGAGCACAGGAGCCCGAAAGTTTAAAGCCCGGTAATACACCTGCACATGATGAAATGTTATTCATCATCATTCACCAGGCATACGAATTATGGTTTAAGCAAATTTTGTTTGAAGTAAATTCTGTTATTGAAATACTGTACAAGCCTGCATTAAACGATAACTCTCCCGAGATGCAAACGGTAGTCCATCGTTTAAAAAGAGTGACCACAATATTAAAAGTATTGGTACAGCAGATTGATATTATGGAAACCATGACGCCGATGGATTTCCTCGATTTCAGGGATATGTTGCGGCCGGCATCGGGTTTTCAGAGTTACCAGTTTAAAATACTGGAAGCTAAACTGGGTTTAAAATTTGAACACCGCCACGGGCAGCATTACTATACATCTCAATTAAAAGAAAAAGATATTGAAGTTATTAAAGCAGCAGAAAAAGACAAATCAGTTTTAGAACTGGTAAATGCATGGCTGGAACGTATGCCTTTTATTGATGAAAAATTGTGGAGCAATTACCAGCAGGTTTATGTAAACAGTTTGGCCGAAGCAGAAAAAAATAATGCCACTCTTTTTGAAACTGTTTTTAACAACGCTGCAGCTGATGCCGAAAGAAACTTAACACCAAAAGCCTGCCGTGCGGCTTTGTTTATAATGTTATACCGCGGCTATCCCATGCTGGAACTACCCTTTCAGTTATTAGATACCTTACTGGAAATTGACAACCAGCTGGGCAACTGGCGCTACCGGCATATTAATATGGTGCAACGCATGATTGGTACCCGTATTGGTACAGGCGGCAGCACCGGTGCCGGTTATCTAAAAGCAGCAATGGATAAACATTATATTTTTAGAGAGCTGGCGCAGCTAAATAGTTTTTTGGTTGACAGAAGAAAATTGCCTGCATTGCCGGAAGAATTAACAGAGCAGCTGGGGTATAAAGTGTAGGGGAATTTAAAATTTGCTGTACAGTCGCAGTTATTACCTGCCAAAAAGGTTTTCCCAAAACCCTTTTGTCTGTTTTTTTGAAATAGATTTTGTATCAACCATAATTTTTACAAAACGAAACATCTGTTCGTCTTCTTCAATTTCGTAAAAGTCTTTGTCCAACAATGAGCTTATCAATTTAAAAATGATTTCTGTGTCGTTAGCTTCACTTTTTTCAATCGAAAGAAATTCCCCAAAATTTTCTGTGCTATCAATATTTTTGCCCGAATAGGAAATCCATTTTCTCCTGAGATATTCTCCTTTCGAATAAAAGTCAAAACAATATGTACTTGTTGTATCATTAATATAGAAAGCTAAGATTGTAAGATTTGACGAAGCACTTTTTAGAAGCTTGTCATTTGTCATTAGGTTAACTCCAGTAGATAAATAAGTTCCCTTTCCAAAAAAACCAACCGATAAATTTTCATTTTCCAACATTTCCAAAGTTTCATTTTCAAATGTTGATTCTTTCTCCAAATCGAAGTCTTCCAACTCTAACAAGGCAAATAATTCAGCCAAGTCATTTTCAAAATTTTTGTCAATTACTACTCCAGTAAGTTTCCATCCCATAAAGGTTGTTTGTATATTTTAATAAAGTTGTCAGCTGTAAAAATAACTGTATTTGTAAGTAGATCACTCCGCAATCACTTCAATAGTTGCGCCAATGCCTCTTTCTGTAATGGCATCGCATTGCGGTTTTAAGGTATCGTAGCTGCCTTCTTTTACGGCATATTTACCACGGGTATGTATTATCATGGAGCATTGCTCGGCCTGCTGTTCATCATGTCCGCAAACTTCAATCAGGGTTTCTATTACCCATTCAAAAGTATTTACCTCATCGTTCCAAACAATCAGCGAACAGGAGTTCTCCGTTGTGGTTAACACATCAGTGTCAACAGACTGCTTTGTTATGGTATTTGCTTGCATTGCCATGCTAACACAAAAATAATATCTTTTTTTTACAGATAGCGCTGTTATGCAACATTTGAGGCACAATAATTGTCATATAGAAGTGTTTTATAATT
>JAYVJU010000253.1:0-2989 GCA_043769035.1 Ferruginibacter sp. | reverse complement strand
GTGAAACCCCGCTGCAGAAAAGTGCTTTGCTTTTAATACTGCCAAACCCTACCTTTATTGTATGCCTGTTAAGTACACCCACTCCGACATATACAGCATTTACTATTGTACATTTACCTGTTACAATTGGCTGCCACTTATTGAAAGCACTAAAAGCTATGACATCGTTTACAACTGGTTCAGCATTTTAACAACCCATAACATACATATTGTTGCTTATGAACACAGCAGTGCTTCATTTTATGAAGATGGAAAAGCAATGCATTTTACGCCAAAACACTTCAGGGATATTTAAGCGTGACTGTATGATGGTTGAACAGCTTTCATGCAGCAGGGTTTCACAGGCACACTCTTTATTTTAAATTGTATTAGTGTGAAAACCCCGCTGTAACAAAAAATTTTGCCAATACTATATTGCAAGGCATTTTTTATAATTGCTCCAACATATCTTTAAGTATAACCTCAGAATCCGTAGCTATTTTAAACGATGTAGTAAACAGTTTTTCCAGCACATCAACATTATTCGCTTTCACCGCTTCTTCTATTTTAATGAGTTCTTCTTTCAGGCTATTAATGCCCATAAAATCGGCCTGTGGTTTTAAGGAATGTGCATTAATACGAAGTTGCTCCCAATCTTCATTTGCAAGATTACGTTTCATTTCGTCAAAAGTCTTTGGCGCCACATCAAGGTATAACGAAATGTAGCGTTTCATTTTTTTGGGATCGTCTTTTGTGAACTTTTTTAAAAAGGTTAAATCTACCATTTATACATTGGCTTTAATCAGTTGAAAAATTTCTTCAAAAGCATCCTGGCTTTTAATTACATAATGCACAGCACCATATGTGATGGTTTGTAAAGCTGTTCCATAACTTTCCTGACTGGATAGCATGATTACCGGTATTGCTTTGTTTCGTTTTTTTATTTCTTTCAGTATATCAATACCATTGGCTGCATCTTTTTCTTTTGAGTTTAGATGATAATCCAACACTACGGCATCTGGCTGTTCACCTAAACTTTGTAAACATGCTTCCCCGGTTGGAAAAGATTTTATGTTGAAACCTGCGTGTTGATCCTTCAAATAATCTGTTAACATTTCGGATAATAGTGGCTCATCATCTACAATAAAAATGGTGGGATTGTTATTCGTCATAATTTTTTATTTAGTAAGGTATAAATCTTTTGTATTAATTCGCCGGTATCAAAAGGCTTTCCAATAAAATCATTCATGCCAGCCTGCTGGCATAAATCAACTTCTTCTTTCAGCACATTGGCTGTCATTGCAATGATGGGTGTGCCGGCTTTTTCGTTGTCTAATGCTCTTATTGCTTTGGTAGCTTCGTAACCATTCATAGTTGGCATTTGCACATCCATCAAAATAATATCAAAATGCGTTGATCTTAATTTTTCAACAGCAATGGCACCATTTTCGGCAAGCTCAATTTTTACTTCTTCAATTGCATCTTCTAATTCTTCCTGGGCCACTACGGCATTAAATTGGTTGTCTTCTACAAGCAATACATTAATGCCTTTCAAATCTGCAGCAATATTGGCATTAGTAGTTTCTGCATTGGAGCTTTCAACTTGTACGGCTGCCATTTCATAAGCTATTGTAAAATGAAACCGGCTGCCCTTACCTTTTTCACTCTCTATCCATATTTTACCATTATGCAATTCTACCAGTTTTTTAGAAATGCTTAAACCTAACCCTGTGCCACCAAATTTTCTGCTGGTATCGCTATAAGCCTGCTCAAAAGACTTAAATATTTTATCTGCATGATCTTCATCAATGCCAATGCCGGTATCAGATACGGTGAAATGAAGATTTAATTTTTCACCAACTTGTTCCGGTTTTACAGTTGTAGTAACCAATCCTTTTTCGGTAAACTTGATAGCATTGCCAATCAGGTTTATGAGAATTTGCCGTAACCTGGTGGCATCACCTTTTATTGTAAGTTCATCTGCCGGAAGATCTTTTTTAAGCTCAAGCCCTTTTTCTTCGGCTTTAAACTGCATAATGGTGTGTACATTATTCACCAATTCATTTACAGAAAAAGGTTCCTGCTCCAGTTCAACTTTACCGGCCTCTATTTTAGAAATATCCAGGATGTCATTGATGATAACCAGCAAGGAATCGGAAGACTGTTTTATGCCATTCAAATATTCCTTTTGATCTTCTTTAGGATTGCGTCTTATTAAAATATCCGTCATACCCTTTATAGCATTCATAGGTGTACGGATTTCATGACTCATATTAGCCAGAAACTGATGTTTGGCTTTTTCACTGGCTTCGGCTTTTTCTTTTTCGGCTTCTATGATTTCGTTTTTTTGTTGCAACACTCTTTGTGTTCTTCGGGTATATCTAAGTCTTGCAAACAACCCCAAAGCAAGTAACAAGGCAGAACTACCTAATATTATAATCCAGTTCCTGGTGGACTTTTGTTTATTTATCTGACTTTGAAAATCGAGTTTGGATTTTAGTTGTTGCTGGGTAAACTGGTTCTCCAATTCCAGCTTGGTTACTTCACTGCTATTTCGCCATACGGTCAGCGTATCTTCAGCCTGTACATGTAATTTATAATTTTTCAAAGCATTGTTATAATCCCCAATGCCTTCATAAGCTTTGGAGAGTAATTCATAGTTATCAGAAACATCCTTATTATACGCTTGTTCTGCTACTTTCACCAACTTGATTATTTGAATGACACTATCATATTTTTTCAGCCCCAAATAAGCCCTTGCTTTTTCTGTGAAAAAAATGGGTTCTGGCTTTTGCCCTTCGCCTTTATTATAAAATGCTTCTATCTCATTCAGTTCGGTCAATGCTCCTGAATAGTTACCTGATAAATTCTTTATCCCTGCGTTCAACGTTTTTGCGATATTATAACAAGGCTCACAGTGTTTAACGTTTTTCATAACGTACATGGCAGAATCTATAAAAAGCTGGGCTTTTGCTTCATCTTTTAATTTCAGCATTAAATTGGATTTGCC
>JAYVJU010000252.1:0-9592 GCA_043769035.1 Ferruginibacter sp. | reverse complement strand
TGATGGGCCATCCGTTCTTACCTTCTGCTCTTTCGGTTTGTTGTATGGTATTGTTATAAATAAGCATCCCATTCTGAAAGCCGAGATTTAAAGCACCTGAACCACCGCCACTGTTAGGCCCGTAGTCGGCCGAATTGGTAATGGTGTTATTATAAAATGTATTTCCGGTGGCATGATATTTACCGGCATCTGTTCCCGGGTTATCTTCATTAATTCCGTTGAAGATAACACCCCTCCAATAAAAGTTCTTTATTACACAATCGTGTATGGAAACATTACTTCTTCCGGTTATCCAGATAGCCAGCCAGGTTTTATGATTGGCTTCACTTACATACTGGCCGTTAAAAGTAATTTTAGATATGCTCTGGTTGCCGCTTGTTCTGTCCGGAGATTGCATTTCAATAAGAGGAGTATAAGTAGCTGTTACAGCTCCTTTAACGATGGTGGTGGTTGCCCCTTCACCTTCAAGGTTTACGCCTGCCCTAAGGTTACTTGTTTTGGTTTCGGTATAAGTACCGGCCTTTATATGAATGGTACTTCCTGCTGTTGTAACGACAGAGGTTGCTTTGTACATTGTTTTCCACGGTTTACCGGCACTGCCGTCACCGGTAAGATTATTACCCACGGGGCTGATATAGTAAGTGCTTGCTGCAAGATTTGCAGCCATAGCTACTCCCGGTACATCTTCCATAGAAGCTGAATCAATGACCGCTATGGCATCATCAGTTGGATCCTGATCATCTGCTGGGTTTGTTGGTTTTTCTTTTTTACAAGCTGTAAATGCAATAGCAACAAGCGCTAAAACAGCAAGTGGTTTTTTTAATGTTAAACATTTCATGATAAAATAATTTATAGGTTATTAAATAATAAATAAGAGAGCTTGTCAGCTCCAAAAAAAAATAATAATCCTCCAGCAGTTTAATTTTGTTAATCAGTAACAGGCATAAGATGGCCACCGGGCCTGCATTTGCATTTCCGGAATATGTTACAGTGTTAGCGTTATGGAATTTCTACACCCGAATGGGGAAAAGGAATGGTTTTCATTTTTTAAGGTTTTTCATGTTTCGTAAAGCCACATAAACATATACCTTGCCGCAATTTGTTAAGATTAGTTAACAATCTCCATGCATCGTTGTTGAATAAGATCAAAGCCGACGTATTCAGCAGGACATTAGTGCTAACAATCAACTTTTAATTATAAATTTAGTTTCGCCTTCATGCCCAGGGTAGGTACGTTTTAAATTTTAAGAAAATGAAAAAACAAATATTTATAACTGTTCTCTTAATTCCAATCCTGTTAGTATGTATATCAGCAGGTATAGCCCAAAATAATCTTGCGCCTCAGTGGAGCAAGGGTATTGTATGGTATCAAATTTTTCCGGAAAGATTTAACAACGGAGACCCGAATAACGATCCGAAAGTAAATGACCAGAATGGAGCATATCCCTTTGATGATACATCCGCATTTCAAATTCATCCATGGACCAGTGACTGGTATCAACTGCAACCTTATGAAAAGAAAAATGGGAGAAACATTTATTATAATATTCAGCGGAGAAGGTATGGTGGAGATTTGCAGGGGATATTAAACAAACTCGACTACATCAAATCACTGGGCGTAAATGCGATCTATATGACGCCCATTTTCTGGTCGCCTTCATCACATAAATATGATGCATTGTGTTATCATCATGTTGACCCCAGGTTTTGGACCTGATCCAAATGGAGATATTGAAATGATGAAAAACGAAGATCCTTTGAAACCGGAAACCTGGGTATGGACAAAGGCCGACTTACTGGCGCTGAAGCTGATTGAAGAAGTACACAAACGAAAGATGTACATCATCTTTGATGGTGTGTTTAATCATCTAGGTGTAAAGAATTTTGCCTTTCAGGATGTATTGAAAAACCAGCAGGCATCAGTATATAAAGATTGGTTCGATATAAAAAGCTGGCGGGATAGTGCAACAGGTACAAAGTTTGAATATAAGGGATGGTTTGGTGTAACAACACTGCCTGAGTTAAAAGAAGACAGTACCGGCATAGTTGCAGGGCCGAAGCAATACATCTATAATTCCACCATGCGCTGGATGAATCCCATGAATAAAGGGATTGCTCATGGCATTGACGGCTGGCGCCTGGATGTAGCGTATGATGTTGGCCATCCTTTTTGGAAAGATTGGCGCAAATGGGTTCGCAGTATAAATCCAAAAGCTTATTTAACAGCCGAGTTAGTTTATAATATTGAACAGACGAGGCCTTATTTAAGCGGCGATGAATTTGATGCTACAATGAATTACAATTTTGCTTTTATTGTGCATGATTTTTTTGTACAGGATACAACCGGTTCAACAGTTACTGTGTTTGACAGTAAGCTGAAAGAATTACGGGAAGCATTTGGCGAAGACGTTACTTTCAATATGCAAAACCTGATGAACAGTCACGATGCAACAAGGCTTGCAAGTGCTGTTGCCAACCCTGATGGTAAAAAGTTTGGTGACTGGGGGCAATATTTTAACTGGAGCCAAAAGGGCAACAACAGAAATTATAATGCAAGGAAACCTACACCGGAACAACAACAAAAACAAAAACTGATCATAGCATTTCAAATGCTTTACCTAGGCTCACCTATGTTTTTTTATGGTGATGAAGCAGGTATGTGGGGCGCTAACGATCCTGATTGCCGTAAACCAATGCTGTGGCCAGACAAGAAGTATGATGCAGAAATATTTAATCCCAACCAAAGTAAACATGACGCAGATGAGGTAATATTCGAAAGGAATTTATTTGATTGGTATAAAAAGTTTATCGGCTTACGTCAGCAGTATAAGTCAATCAGGCTGGGCAGTTACAGTACTTTAGCAATCGACGATGAAAAAAAACTGTATGCATTCAGTCGTAAATTGGGCAACGAAGAAGTGATTGTTATCATTAACCGCAGCAACAAATCTTTATTATTCACAGATCCGGCATTGAATAAGCACCGATATAAAAACCTATCTACAAAACAAGTAATCAGTAACCAAATTAAAGTAAACGCCATGGATATTGTAGTGTTGGGCAATAAATAGACTTAACCTTCCACTTAAATAAAAGCTCCTCAATGGTATGCCGTACAATTGAGCCCCGCCACGGCGGGGACAATGCTAAATTGAAAAATAAATGCCGGTAACAAAACACAGTGCCGCAGGCATGTTAAAATAAAAATCCCTTTTTTACAGGATAGGAAGGCTGGAGCTATGATTGCATTTTTACAGGGTACAACAAAAACATTCTGTAATGAAAAAAATAATAATTATAAGTGGGTGCATTTTTTTTGCCGGCAACGGTACGTTTGCCCAACTTCAACAAATACAAAGGCCCGTAACAATTAAAAAAATTATACCGCCGGTACCTGCACCACCGCCAGCTAATTTAACTCCCGGAAAAGATCTGAGCATCCGTATAAAAATTTTTCAGTACGATCCTGCAAATGGCGGCGCTGTTCATATTACCTACGTTGTAAAAAATAACGGAACAGATGCAGTTGATTTAAATAATGTTTCTGTACAGGGTTATTTTGATTACCCTTTAACAAGGCCTACTGCCACAGCTCCCGGTTTTTTCTTTAATGGTAAAAATTATTATGCCGGTGGTGGACATGCCATCGCTTCCTTCTCCACCATACTCAACGGTGGCCAGGAAAAAGAAAATACCTTACACTGTTTTAACCTGTCAAAGGAAAATTATTTTAATACTGCGGATAATTATACTTATAATTTAATTGTTGACAAAGGCAATATTATTACTGAAGCCAATGAAACAAATAATTTGGCCAGTACATCGTTCAGGGGATACCTGGGCCAGTACAACCCCTCACTCAATCCATCACAGTATTATCTTACCGATGCTTTTATCACTATAAAAACCGGCGCCGATAATAAGGAACCGGAATCGGAAGTAAATATCCGTGTTATTCCAAGTTTAATAAAAAACCTTAGCGATAACAGTAACGAATTTGTAAAAAAGGTGGCTAAAAATGAGTTACCATTTTACAGCAATGCATCCCGTACATTGCCACTTCTTTTATATATGTCCAGCACTGCTACCCTTATTAATCCTGCAACCAGCCTTGCATCTTTCAGCCTTAACGGACTGGGCACTGTAATAGAATACAAAGCCAATATTTTTACAGATGCCTGGAAAATTGAACAGGTGGAACTGGTACTGCATTTTAAAGATGCCAACGGATTGTATCATCCTACACAGGGCGTTAAAACCATACAATTTAACATGCCCGCCAATACATTTTTAGATGGGTTTGCCAAACATTACCTGGTATGCAAAACAGATAATGCACTAAATCCTGTATCTGTAAAAGTGATAGAAAAATTATCTGCGTACTGATAAGCGTAAAAAAATTGCTGGTATTTGTAAAGTATTCTGTGTAGATTTATTACATTTTACCTAAATTTTTTGTATGAAAAAGATATTTGCGATTGCTTTACTGCTGCTGTTTGCAGGAACAGGTTTTGCCCAGCTAACCAAAGACGAAAAGAAAATGGCAAGTAAAAATTTAAAGGCTTCTTTAAAAGTTTTACATAAAGCTGTTGCAGGCCTTAGTGATGCCCAGTTAAATTTTAAAGCTGCGCCGGATAAATGGTCGATTAAAGAATGTGTGTACCACCTGGCAATTTCCGAGACAAATTTATGGGGCTGGGCACAGGGCACATTGGCCGCACCCGCCAACCCCGATAAAAGGAAAGACATTAAAATGACGGATGAAAAAATACTGGTAGGCCTGGAAGACCGTACCAACAAAATAAAGACCAGCGAAAATTTTGAACCAAAAAATGCTAAATGGGCAACCCTGGCTGAAGCATTAAAATTTTTAACTGAAGAACGAAAAAAAAATATTGCTGCACTTAAAGCATCTACAGAAGATTACCGCAATCATGTTGCAGAGCAATCTCCCCTTGGGCCAATTGATGCGTACCAGGTTATTTTGCTGATGTCGGCACATACTGTAAGGCACAGTAAACAGATAGATGAAGTTAAAGCCAGTGCAGGTTACCCGGCAAATTAAATTGCACGCCTGCATTTATTTGCTTTCGATAAATTTACCCCTTCGTTGAAAAACTCAGCGAAGGTTTTTTATATACTATACTTTCAAAAAACATTATTTGATGCCGCAGGCGTATATTTAATTATAAATAAAATTATGAAGTACTTTTTAGTATGCCTGCTGTTATGTATTACTGCAACTACTTTTGGCCAATCTAAAATAATTTTTAAAGAACGGTTCAGTAACAATAAGCGCCATTGGAAACTACAGCACGACAGCGATTTTGTTGTAAAGATAGATAGCGGTAAACTGTACATTGAAAAATTTGGCGTAAATAAAATACGTAACGGTTGCCTGTGGCTGAGGAAGGCAATTCCTGGATTTAATACAGCAAGGGATTTTTCTATTACTTTTTATGCCAAAGTATTATTCTATGGGGAAGCTTTTCGCATGATAGATATGCAATGGGGGAATTTAGGCGTGTCAGATACTTATGGTCTCTCTACCTTAGACAGTTTATACCAGTTGGAAATTATGCCTGCCGGCAGTGTAAGGTTATCCTATTTTAGAAGAGGAAAAGGCTGGACTACTTATGCATGGTCGGATAAGCCAACAAGAAACGATGCTGAAGAAAAAGATATTTACTTTGCCAACAAACAGGATTTATCAGCAGTAATAAAACAAAACAAATTTAATAAGTACGAAATTATACAACAGGCAGATACACTATCGGTAAAAATAAATAAGGTGCTGGTGTATAAAAGAAAAATAAAAGTAATCGGCGGTAACAGCACCGGTATTCAGCAATGCCTTAAAACTGCCTGGCAAATTGATAAACTAATCATCAGGCAATAATAACTACCGCCTTACAATCCACGCTTTATATAGGCTGCCGCTCAACAAATAACTGTTCGAACATTCGTTTTATAAAAAACTAATTTTTATATTTAGTCATTCTTCTTCCATCGAACGAACTAAAACAACCACTACTATGCCCAGCCAATTTACTGAACCCGGACAGGGTACGTCAAATTCTTATACCATAGATCATGATGCCGGTAACTCCCGTATTTTTTCTCTTGATGTAATAAGAGGTATTGCCCTGCTGGGTATTTTACTCATCAGCATCTGGGAGTTTGGCGGCTTCAGCATCAACCAGCAAACAGGTATCCGCATTTCAACAAAAGCAAACAATCATTCGCTTTTAGTTAGTATGCTGTTTCTTTTTGAAGGTAAAATGCGTGCCCTTTTTTCGTTGGTATTTGGTGCCGGCATGATGCTGTACATGAATAAACCCAACCGGCTTATGCTACCCAGCACACAGGAATTGTACATCCGCAGGCAAATGTGGCTGATGGCTTTTGGTTTAATAAACGCCATTATTTTATTGTGGCCCGGCGATATTCTTTTTCAATATGGGGTAATGGGTATTTTATTATTTCCTTTTTTCAGGATGAGCAAAAAAGGATTATTGATAGCAGCCATTTTTTGTACCCTTATCTACTGTGGCAAATTATTCTGGAACTATGCCGATGATAAAACATCGCACAAAAAATTTAAAGCAGTTACACTGGTAGAAGAACGAATTAAAAAAGACAGTGCCACACGCCATAATAAAGACAGTATAAGCGGCATGACAAAAGCCGAACTTAAAAAAAGTGATTCGTTGGCTAAAAAAAGAGATACCCTTACTAAAGAGCAACAAAAAGATAAAGGTGCATGGGAAGGATTGGTTAAGAACATTAAATACGATTCTACTAAAGTAAAAGATAGTACAGAAAACAAAGCCATGCATGCAGGTTATGCAAAAATGTGGAATCATTTACTGGAACGGTCGCAATGGAAAGAGGCTTTATGGTTATACCGCATCGGCTTTTGGGATATTGGCAGCATGATGCTGTTGGGCATGGCATTATTTGGTTTCGGATTTTTTAATGCTGATTTTTCTAAAACAAAATATATACTGTTTGCTGTTATTGGAATACTTGCAGGCTTATCACTGGCCTGGTTCCGGCTGCATTATGGTAATGCCAAACTCATCGATTACGAGAAATATATATCCGGTCATGCGCTTCCACCCAACCAGTTTTTTCCCATAGAAAGATTATTAATGGCAATGGGGTATGCCGGTTTAATAATGCTTTTATTAAGGTTAAAAATTTTACAATGGTTATGGCAGGCATTGGCTTCCGTTGGCCGCATGGCATTCACCAATTATTTAATGCAAACCATCATTTGTACTTTATTCTTTTATGGTTATGCCTTTGGTTATTTTGGCCGCCTGTCGTTACCGCAATTATACTTTTTTGTTGCAGAAATATGGTTGGTACAAACCGTATTCTCTGTCGGGTGGTTGCGCTACTATGAATACGGTCCGGTAGAATGGTTGTGGCGATGGTTGATATATGGTAAACGTTTTCCTAACAACAAAAAAACTGGATAAGCAACCATTAACCAGAACCAACCAATTTTATAACAAGCAATAAAACTATTTATGGAAACATATACTGCAACAAATAACCCACATCCGGTAGAACAAGCCGAAAGGATAAAAACGGTGGACATGATACGTGGGTTTGCCTTACTGGGCATTTTATTAATGAACATTATGGGCTTTGGTATTAACTGGGATATGTGGTCAAATGTTCTTAACGGGCCGCATAACACCAAAGATTTTTTCACCTTCGCCACCATTGAAACATTTTTTGATGGTACCATGAGAGGTTTGTTCTCTATGTTATTCGGTGCCGGTATGATATTATTTACGCTGAATAAACATGAAGTACCCGGCGGACCATCTGTAACAGAATATTATTACCGCCGTTTATTGTGGCTGGTATTATTCGGCATGTTCAATGCTTTTATTTTATTATGGTTTGGCGACATTTTATATTTCTACGGATTGTGCGGCATGGTATTATATGTATTTAGAAAAACAAGCCCTAAATGGTTACTGGTGCTGGGCCTTGTTTGCATGTCGGTTACAATGTTAAAGCAACAGCTGCAGTGGAATGAGACAAGAGAAAAAAGAAAAGCTTACGTAGAAGCGGTAAAAGCTGAAAAAGAAAAGAAAATACTTACCGATGAACAGGTGGCGGCAAGAACAGAGTGGCAGGAGATAGAAAAAAGAACAAAACCCGATACCACATTTACTAACCGCAACCTTAGAAAAATGCGGTCGAGCTATACAACTGTTTACCAATACTGGCTACCCATGAATGTAGAAGGCGAAGTATGGGGATTATACCACCAATGGTTTTGGGATGGCTTAACCATGATGTTTTTTGGCATGGCTTTATTTAGCCTGGGTTTTTTCAGTAACCGCCTGCGTACCTCTACCTATGTTATGTGCCTGCTTATTGGTTATGGCATAGGTATACCAATTGGTTGGTTTGCATTTAAAGAAGGCCTGTTGGTAATGGTTACCGATTATAGCCATTATGTAGATAATTTCAGGATGAACCACCAGTTACTATATGATTTCAGAAGGGGTTTATTATCGCTCGGTCATGCCAGTTTACTCTTATTGATTTTCAGGAGCCGTTTAGTACCCTGGTTAATGAAGGCACTAAGTAATGTAGGTCAAATGGCATTTACCAACTATCTGATACAATCTATTATCTGTACCTGGTTTTTTTATGGTTATGGTTTTGGCTATTATAATAAGTTTGCCTTCCACCAATTATATTATTTTGTTTTCTGTGTATGGATCGTTCAGCTTATTTATTCATCCATCTGGTTACACTATTTCAGGTTCGGTCCGTTTGAATGGCTGTGGCGTTCCTTAACCTATTGGAAAAGGCAGCCGATGAAAAGATAATTGAGCATAACATAAAATAAAAAAGGTTCATCCGCCAACTGGCGGATGAACCTTTTTTTATAACAATACTATAATTAAAAATTTCTTCCGCCTGCAGGCCTTGGTTTAGGTAATTCCTTTCTTGGAATTTTTGTATCCAGCTGTGCAGTGTTATAAACAAATGCTGCAATAACAGTAGCAGCCTGTTTTAAATCTTCCGGTACCAGGTGATCGTAAGTATCCATATTGGTATGATGCGTACGGGTATCGTATTCAATTTCATCCTGTATAAACTGAAAGCCCGGAATACCAACTCCATCAAATGCCTAGTGGTCTGTTCCTCCGGTATTATCTATGGTAACAGTTTTTGCATCCAGCTCATAAAATGGTTCCAGCCATTTTGAAAATATAGGGCCGGCCTCTTTATTACCCTGTAAATAAATACCACGAACCTTTCCGGTACCATTATCTAAATTATAATAAGCCGAAACTTTTGCATGATCTGGTTTTAATACCATATCAGCAGGATCGGCAAAATGATTTTTTATATACCCTCTTGAACCTAGTAAGCCCTGTTCTTCACCACTCCATAATGCAATGCGTATGGTACGTTTAGGCTGCAAACCTGCTGCTTTAATAATCCGTATCACTTCCATCATTACCGAACAACATGCAGCATTATCAGTAGCACCGGTAGCCCCTTGCCAGCTGTCTAAATGCCCGCCAATAATTACCAGCTCATCTTTTAA
>JAYVJU010000251.1:0-11905 GCA_043769035.1 Ferruginibacter sp. | reverse complement strand
GATGGCAGTAATAAAAAAATATGCACCGGTTTAAATTATTATTAGTTTTACAGCATTAAAAATATTCAAATACTGTTTTATGAAACCATTTCTTACACTTCTTCTTTTTAATTTTTTTATAGTAGCTGTTTCAGCCCAAAATAGTACTGTAAAAAATACAGAGCCTGATAAAACAAAAAAGATTCAGTTGGTTGATGCTGCCTGTGGGCAATGCAAATTTAAATTGCCCGGCAAAAGCTGCGATCTTGCAGTGCGTATTAACGACAAAGCTTATTTTGTTGACAGTGCACATATAGATGCTTATGGAGACGCACATGCAAAAGATGGTTTTTGTAATGCCATACGAAAAGCAGAAGTGCAGGGGAGTATTATTAACGGTCGTTTTGTAGCAACCTATTTCAGGCTTGTACCACCAAAGAATAAAATACATCCTGACAAGTAAAACCAGAATTTTTTCTTTTGCAAGATGCTGTTTAAACCCAAATGCGTTAATCACAATCACTTTTATTTTTAATAACAACTTAGAGGTAAGAAGTGTTAAGTTTATTATTTGAAAGATATATTTTAGTTTCAGTTATGCAGGTATTCTCTAACCCAAATATTTCCATTGCTGCTACAACAGACAGTGCCGCAATTATAAATTTACTCAACAGTGCTTACCGTGGCGAAACTTCAAAGCAGGGCTGGACAACCGAGGCTCATTTAATTGCAGGTGAAAGCAGAACAGATGCAGCAGGCCTGCAGCAGGTAATGCAACAGGCAGGAAGTGTAATTTTAAAATATACTGATGCAGCACAACAGGTTATTGGTTGTGTAAACCTGCAGCAACATGGCAGCAAAATTTATCTTGGTATGTTCAGCGTATCTCCGCTGCAGCAGGGCAGTGGTATTGGTAAAAAAATATTACTGGCTGCCGAAGAATATGCCAGGCATTTGCAATGTACTGCAATTTATATGTCGGTAATTTCTGTACGTACAGAACTCATCAATTGGTATATACGCCATGGCTACCGGGATACCGGTGAAAGGAAACCTTTTATAGAAGATGTTGCTTTCGGCAAACTTTTACAGCCACTGGAGTTTATGACACTTGAAAAACCAATACTGTAATATATACAGCCTTCTTTGTTTACACCAAAGTTTTTTTGCAATTATCTTTTCATTAATTAAGGCCTTTTGTTAGTAAAGGGATATTGAGAAAGGTCAATATTTCCGTACCTTTACGCTAATCTGCTGAAATCTTCAACACTTTCCCCAGATTTTCATTTCGCTTTGCCGGCCCGGGCACAACAAAATTGTAAACTAAATATTAAAGCACTATGGCAGAAACATGGAATAAAAAGGAAAGAGAAAAGAAAAGACAGCAAAGTAAAAAAGATAAAGCTGAAAGAAAGCAGGAGCGTAAAGAAAATACCAAAGACGGCAATAATCTTGATAGTATGATTGCGTACCTGGATGAGAATGGTAATCTTTCTTCCACACCACCCGACCCAAGAAAAAAAGTAAATATTAAGGTAGAAGATATTGAGATAGGGGTGGCAAGGCATGAATTTAACCCCGAAGACCTGATAAGAACGGGTGTGATTACCTTTTTCAACAATGATAAAGGATATGGTTTTATTAAAGACCTAGAAACACAGGAAAGCGTTTTTGTACATATCAACGCATTATCTGAACCTGTTAAAGAACAAAATAAAGTGAGTTTTGAAGTTGAAATGGGCCCCAAAGGTGCCAATGCAATAAATGTAAAACTGGTTAAATAGCTTTTTTATTTACTGATACATTCCTTCCTGTTTTGTAAATAATTGTTTTCATGCATTCCAATGATCCGCTTCATGGCAAAACACTTGAAATGATACTGACCGAACTGGTACATCATTTTGGCTGGGAGCATTTAGGCAGCATCATCAATATCAATTGTTTTAACAGTAACCCCACCATTAAATCTTCATTAAATTTTTTACGCAAAACTCCCTGGGCAAGGGCTAAGGTTGAAGAGCTGTATATTAAATCGCTTGCCTGAAAATATAGAATCGTTTATCAGTATAAAAATAAAACACGGCCATGTGTCGATAAAAGCCTATATTTGCGCTGTTAATTTGAGTTTATCGCAATTGTAGGCGAATGATTTTATCTGCTACGCATTATCTGCTACTGTTAGTCTTCTATTACTTGTGCTTATTTTCTCAACATTTTTTATTATTAATTTTTTAGAATGAACATTTATGTTTCAAATTTAAGCTTCAACGTACAAGATGAAGACTTACAAGGTTTTTTTGATGAGTATGGCGAAGTAACTTCAGCCAAAGTAATTATGGACAAAGAAAGCGGACGCAGTAAAGGATTCGGTTTCGTTGAAATGTCGGATGATGCTGCAGCTAAAAAAGCTATTGCAGAATTAGATGGCTCTACTGCCGATGGACGTACCATTAAAGTAACTGAAGCAAGACCAAGAGAAGCAAGACCGAATAACAATCGTTCTTACGCTAAAAGCTGGTAAGCTTTTCAATAACAGGCTGCCTGGACTAATGTTTTACATTACCAGGCAGCTTTTTAATTTTAGAAATCTGAATAATCTGTTGGCCGTAAAAAGCTAATATCAATGTGCGAAACATTATGTTGATATTCCGGCATTGCCGACAATTTTTTCCAGAAAGGATCACTGCTGAAACTTTTCCAGTGAGCGTCCCGGTCGGCTTTATTTTCAAAACAGGTCATATACATCAGGTTGGGCATATGGCTGCCGGCAACAACTTCCGCATAAAATGCAGCATTAAAGTTCAGTCTCTTAAACAGGCCAATCTCATCTCCCTCATTAAACATCTGCACTTTATTTTTAAATATTTTTTCGGTAGCACTTTCGTAACTGCGGAGTTCATAAACTCTTTCACTTTTTGGAGTGGTTAGTATTGGTAATTGCATTTGCGGCGCTAAATGAAAAGCTTTAAGCAATATAATTTCCATACGGGAATAGGGCGGTGCGGTATAGACTGCATTTAAATATGCTGCTCCAGCTGATTGATAAGCGGTGTCTTTATTTAATTTTTCAGTAAGCGATAACTGGTGAGCAATATTTTTTACCGGCATATAAACAAATATGGTTTTTATTTTGGCGGTATCATTTGCCAGCGATTTAAATACACCAATATTTTTATAGCCGTTTTTATGCAATGCAGGCAACAGGGCATTTTTTAAATAACTATCCAATATAGCTTCCTGCTGTACTGTTGTGTATTGATATACGGTGAGCTGGTACATTTCCTGCTTTGGCTTTTTACTGCCCAGTACAGTTACACTGCATAGTAAAAGACAAATTGCCAGTAGCGTTAATTTATTAAAATGCTGTTTCATCACGATTTAATTTTATAATTGCATAACAATTTATACGAAAATATTTAATTGCAGCTGTTTGTTGCAAATTTTATGATGATTGAAATATTCTCCACCTATTCTGTAACCAACTGGGTATTGATATTTTTAGCTGCCCTCATTATCGGCCTTTCCAAAGCCGGGCTAAAAGGTATTGATATGATGAATGTAACAATTATGGCCATTGTGTTTGGCGGAAAAGCTTCTACGGGTATTGTATTGCCCCTGTTATGTGTTGCAGATATTATTGCAGTAGCTTATTACCATCGCCATGTACAATGGCCACATTTTTGGAAACTGCTGCCCTGGATGATCATTGGAATTTTGATTGGTGTATATGTAGGGAAAGATATTAATGAACTATTATTCCGTAAAATAATGGCGGTAATTATTATGCTTACTGTTGTAATAATGGTATTGCTGGAAATAAGAAAAACACCATTGGTGCCGCAGAACAAACTCTTTGCATCAAGCCTTGGTTTAGCATCGGGCTTTACTACTATGCTGGGCAATCTTGCCGGTGCATTTTCCAATATTTATTTTTTGGCCATGCGCATGCCCAAAAACGATTTTATCGGTACAGCGGCCTGGGTATTTTTAGTTATCAATTTATTTAAACTGCCCTTCCAGGTTTTTTACTGGAAAAATATTACTGCCGCTTCTTTACAAATTGATCTGGTGTTATTGCCTGCGTTGTTACTGGGCTTTTGGGCAGGATTAAAACTGGTGGCAAAAATTAAGGATGATGGCTACCGTAAAGTAATACTGGTGTTAACACTTGCAGGCGCCATAGTTATTTTTTTAAAGCACTAAACAAAATTTGTTTTACCAGCAAAGTCTACTCAACAAAATGCCAGCAAACTCCTGCTATGTCAATAACATTAACTTCTTTACCATAAGGTTGGTTGGTTACCTGGCCAATTCTGATACCAAATTTTTCGGGTAGTTTTTTTTCAAGTACGGTATTCCTGAAAGCTGCCACATCATCTACTTTAACACTGAGCATCAGGTTTTGTGCAAATTCAACATTGTTATAATCCTGCAAAATGAATTTACAGCCGTCTCTCTCAAAGCCTGCATAGCCACCGGCATCCCAGGTAATAGTAAAACCAAGTTCTGCAAAAAACTGTTTGGCGCTTTCAAAATCATTGCCCGATGGAATGAATGGCTCAAGAGATAGAAATTTCATAAGCGGTTGTGGTTTTATTATCGTTTATTTCCTTCAAGTTCTTTTAACCTGTTCTTTGGTTCTTCAAAATCAGGGGAAATTACAAGTGCTCTTTTATAATAAATTATAGCATCAGCTTTGCGGTTTAATGCAAGATATATATTCCCCATGTTAACCATTACCAGGTCTTTATTATAAAATTCTGCTGCATTGTTTTCACCAATGATCCTTGCATCTTCATACCTTTTTAATGTGAGTAATTGTTCTGCAATAAAATTCATAGATATCCAGTCGATATAATAATTGGCTGTATCTTCTTTCATCCGTTTATATGCTTCAACAGCTTTTGTAGCTCCCTGCTCAGTTATCAATTTCTCTATGGCTTTATGAACGGGTTGTTTAAGACGAACCGGTTTATCATGCAGTACTTTGGCAAGGTTACCTGTTATACCAAAAAAATCGGTAGGGGAGCTGTTGCAAAGAATAACTATTAAACTGTTTGTAGCCGGAATGCGAACCAGGAAAGATAAAAAACCTTCCGTCATTCCTAAATGAAAATTGGAAGCAACACTATCTGTATCGCTATATTTATAATACTTGTTAAACCATCCATAACCATACCACCAGGATTTATTAAGTGTTGGCGTTAGCATTTGCGTTGTAAGTTCTTCATTCAATAAAGTATTATTGCTGATGGCAGCATGAAATTTAAAAAGATCTTCAACGGTAGAATATATATCACCAGTTCCCATAGTATTGGATTGGTCACGAAAATCTGAACTGGTATAGCCGCCAAAACTATAATCGTACCCTGTAGCTCTTTTATTAACTATCTGTGTATGAAAATAAGAACCCGAACTGGTCATGCCGATCTTATCAAAAATATCATCCTTCATCAACTGCGAATAAGATTTCCCCGTAACCTTTTCCATAATATATCCCAATGTAAAATAACCCCAGCTGCTGTAGTGGTATCTTGATCCCGGTTCAAAGGCCAAAGCTGAATCCATATAAAGTTTTACATAGTCTTCCCGGGTAAAATTCTGGCGGCTGATCCTCGGAAAAAAATCTTTTGTGATATCATAATTGGGCATGCCGGAGCTATGGCTCAGCAGTTGCTTTATGGTTACTTTAGCTGCAGGCTTGCCAATAAATTGCGGAAGATAATCTGCAATAGTTTTATCAAGGCTGATCAATCCTTTTTGTACCTGTATCAACATCAGCATGGCAGTAATCGGTTTCGATACAGAGCCAATCATAAATTTTGTATCCGTGGCATTTGGAATATTCCATTCCCTGTTGGCTAATCCAAAAGCTGCTTTGTAAATAACTTTTCCCTGCTCCGCAACCAAAACACTTCCGTCGAACATGTTGTAGTTATGGTAAGCCTTCATTATTTCATCCAGCTTGTCTTTTTTGGTTTGCGCCACACCGGCATTAATTGCAAAAACAAACAGGCATATAAAAATTGAATAAGGCTTCATATAGTGATGTGTTAATACGAATATACCAACTATTTTAATGCGGTCTTGGCTGATTTATCAAGCCAATTTAGATAATGGTCTCAGCAGGGTTTTAGCAAGATACTTTTATTATCATAGCAGTATGCTGTGATAAACCCGCTGCAACGTATTTTTAACTTCTTTTAATAAGTGTTGAATGCAAGTGTTTTACCTTCCACTGTTTTTTGTCTTTAACTAAAATTACTGTTTCCAGCCATTGTACCGTTGACTGTTTGCCATCTCTTGTTATTACCGACTGAAGACGATAAGTAACCCATGCCGTAGTTTTATCTGATGTGGTGCTAATGAAGTCAAAACTATTGATACGTTTAAAATCTGCAGCCTCGTTCAATGTAATGGCCTTTAGAATAAGTGTATCTATATTCCATACCTGGCCATATTCGTATAAGGTGATATCTGCTGTGCTATAATTTTTTAAGCTGACAGAATCCCGGTTGGATAAAGCATCGAATAGTTTGATGACGGCTTGCTGTACGGCTTGCTGGTTTATGGTTGGTGGTTGTTGCGCCTGCAATAGTGCTATGTATAAAATTGCAGGGAGAAGGAGAATTATTTTTTTCATCATTTATTTCAAATATTTATCCAACCAGTCCAAAATGTATCTATTCATTTCTTTGTTTCTTATGGGGTCGGTTGGTACATGACCGGGAATAGGGAAAGCGATAAACTTTGATTCTATACCATTGTCTTGCAGTGCTCTGAAATAGGTATATGATTGAGAAATAGGTACTCGTTCATCACCAGTATTTGATAAAATCAACGTAGGTGTTTTTACATTTTCAACATACGTAACGGGAGAATTTTTTATCCAGTTTGCTTTTATTTTTTTATCTGTAAATGGCGATATGCCGTTACCAACTTCAAACCGGGACATACTTCCCACATCGGTTTGAGAATACTGAGCCAGCCAGTCTGTAACTGCTGCACCTGCAATAGCACATTTCCAACCTTGATAATTTCCAATAAGCCAGGTAGTCATAAAACCACCATAGCTCCAGCCGGTTATTGCAATTTTAGTGGTGTCAATATAGCTTCGTTTTTTTAATGCTGCTAAACCTCTCATTACATCCCGGCCCGGCCCTTCGCCAGCATCACCATTAATGGATTCCGAAAATCGGTAGCCCATATTATCGCTGCCACGGTAGTTGGGTTGAAAAACAATATACCCATGTGCTGCTTTTAATTGTGTGGATGTATTGAATGATTCTTTTGATGTTGACCTTGGGCCACCATGTGGTTCCACCACCAATGGATATTTTTTTGTTGGGTCAAAATCATGCGGAAAAGTAAGAATGCCATTGGGTGTAAATTCATCTGATTTCCAACTAAACGTTTCTACTTTGCCCAATCGGACAGACTTCATTTCCTGGTGAAAATTGGTTATTTGTTTTGGTGCCGATTCAGGATTGGCCATAAAGTAAAGCTCCTGTGGAGATTGAGGGGTATTTGCAATCATTGCGAGGGAATTATTTTTTCCTACAGTATAATTGTACCAATAGGCTCCGGTAATGGTGATGTTATTGAGATGTAGTTTTTTTGCTGCACCGTTGATGGGTTGCATCCATAATGATACGGTATTGAAATCATTGGCCGCTACAAAAAAGGCTTTACTATCCATACTCCATTCACTCCTAAAAAAGCAACGGTCCAATTTAGCGGTTACATTAATGCCGTTGCCACCGGTGGGTGATGTAACAAAAATATCATAGGCATAACCTGCATTTTTTAAGTTTAGTTGATAGGCAATTGATTTGCCATCTGGAGAAAATAAAGGCTGCCTTTCTTTATGCATTGCATCAGAGGCTATTTGAGTGGTAGTGATTCTGCTAGTTTTTCCAGTAGCAATGTCAACAGTTTTTATGGTAAAAATAAGTTCACCAGAGTAGGGTGATTCATTACTTTGTAAGATGATGTTTTTTCCGTCGGGAGACCAGGAGAATGAATTGGGTGCGCCAGCAGGAATTGTCCAATTGCCAGTCGTAAGCCTTTTGGCTTCACCACTATCAATTGAAATAAGCCAGAGATGAGATGGAGTTGGCTTGGCATTCAAAAACATACTGTTGTATTTTATTTCAAAGCCATCATAACCTTTCTCAATCATTTTTTTATTTGCCACTTCGTCTTGCTGCACAAAAGCAAACGTAGTACCATCGGGGCTCCATTCAAATTGCGTTACACCCGATGGTGAGTTGGTAATCTTCTTTGCTTCCCCACCGTTCATTGATAATAAAAATAGTTGTGCCTTTGCAGTTGCATCAGCAGCTATAAACGCAATAGTATTACCCGATGGCGACCATCTTGGATAACTAACTAAAGTTCTTTCAAATGTTAACTGTTGAGCAGCTCCGCTTTCCACATCTACTTTATAAATAGCCGATTTGTTTTTATTGGTTGTTGTATCAGGTTTTGATACCATTATCAAAACTGATTTACCATCAGGAGAAATTTGAGGGTCGGTCAATGTATAGAGTTTGTCCATGTCTGCTAACTCAAATTTCTTTTGTGCCAATAACTGAAAAGAAAAAAGATGTATAAGTGAAATAAACAGGAAGCTTGTTTGTTTGATTTTCATTTCAAAAATTTATTTAAGATGGTGGTAGCTGTTTTTATAATGATCTTTTAAAAGATCGATACCATAATCGCCATTAAAATCCCGCCAAACGGTATGAATATGATTAGCATTATTCTGAGTATTATCAAGCTCAATTAAAAAAGTTTTGCCTTGTATTCTGTAGTAATGGGGCTCTCCAGGTTTTGTACTTCCTGCCCAACCAAAACTTATTTTATTAAAATCTTCTGATACAATTCTTGTCATCCTGAGTTTAGCAATCTTGCCTGGCATGTTAGAGAGATAAGTCACTATCAATTGATTTAATAGGTGCTTTTGTTCAAGAGTAAGATTTTCTGCAATGATACCCACTGTATCAAAAGGAACAACTTTGTGCGAATTTTTAGTTACGATATCTGGATATGGAACAAGACTAAAGATTGCTTTTAACTTTTGTTCTTCTGACAATGCGTTTACCAGTTTAAACCCAAGTTCTTCTTCATCTTTAAAAATATTCTTGCCTTTGCTGTTATTTCTAACGGCTGGATAAACGCCAAAAAAGAAGGGAGCAAATGCCAATTTATTATCAACGATTGTATAATTGAGTGCAAGGTGATGGCCCGTAATTTTCCAACCCCAGGTTTTATCTTTCAAAGGATTGCCATAAAAGGATACAAAATAATTTTCAGGAATACGACCTTTACTATTTGGCTCCAGCTCTTTTAATAAATATTCCGTATTCATAATGTCCTTAGTCCTTGTATAACCGTTGCTGCTCAAATATGTCTTAAGCAAATTGTA
The DNA here is from genome assembly GCA_043769035.1 of Ferruginibacter sp. GTDB lineage: Bacteria > Bacteroidota > Bacteroidia > Chitinophagales > Chitinophagaceae > Ferruginibacter. The sequence goes on along the minus strand of JAYVJU010000251.1, from coordinate 2,496 downwards.
AATATTTTGCTTTTGTGTGCTGTCTAATTCTCTGATAGCAATCCCTTGTCTGGGAACACTGGCAGGAGGTACATAGTGCCACTCATAACGTGCCATCGTATCAAAAGCGAACACCGTTTTGCTCTTTTGTACGCTGTCTAAAGAATTAATAAATGTATTTGCTATTGATGAACCTGTATTGTTATTCTGCGATACACAATATAAAGGCAAGAGAAGCAGGAAATAAAATAGTTTCATATAAATTATTATTTTGAGTATTTATGACAATACGTTTTTACATTTAAAAATTGATTTTTTTGTGCCAATAGCTGAAAAGAAAACAGATTTATCAATGCAATAAACAGGAATACCATTTGCCTTGCTTTCATTATTCTATTATTTAATAGTTATAAACTTTTACTTTTTAAACTTCCCATACACCGCCTGCCCCGGAAAAATATTTGCTACCGTTTTTCCATTCTTTAAAATAAAACTTCCGTTCACTATTACATATTCAACACCTGCAGAAAACTCCAGACCTTTTTCAAATGTAGCTTTATCAATAATTGTGTTGGGATTAAAAATGGTAATATCAGCATCGGCGCCTACCTGTATTCTGCCTTTAAAACGCATCATGGGTGCAATGTTTTCCAAACGTTTTGCAGGCAGCAATGTCATTTTTTCTATAGCCGTATTCAAATCAATCACTTTTTCTTCTCTTACATATTTTCCCAGCACTCTTGAAAAAGTTCCTGCAGTTCTTGGATGCGCCAATTTTGCATACGTCATTCCATCCGATGCGATGATAACACCGGGAGCAGCAATACCAGTTTTAATCCATTCAGGTTTCATTACATGAATAATTACAACGCCGCCAGTTTTACGATAAACATCAAATGTTTCTTTTGTAAGCCGTTCGCCTGTTGCTACCCATTGCAAATCGCCATAACTAATACCTAACCGTTGCTGCCAGCCTTCGTCAAACATGGCACTTTGCAACCCGGTAGAACCAGCAGTGTAAGGGTATAACTCTGTGCTGATATCAAAACCATTTTTGCCTGCTGCGTTTACCATCTCCAGCGATAGTCCAATATTTCCCAGAGACATACTGTTGATATGAACAATGTGCAGCGGCGCTTTGGTAAGTATTGCAACGGCAATTGCTTCCTGTATAGAAATAATATCCGGGTTTCTTACATGAGAAAACACCAATGCCTGCATCTCACCCGCCAGTTTATACACCTGATACATTTCATCGGGATTAGATTTTGGTAAATAACCAATGGGTGCACCAATGCCAATGCCGCCTTCATCTAAAGAAGTTTTAATGTTAGCTAATGTTTGATTCATTTCAGCAGGAGAAATATTTTCATTGGCGGCTCTTAAAATAGTGTTGGTCATTGCTCCAATGTTTGCTTCATCTTTTACTGTAATCTGCAATAAACTATCTACAGCTTTTTGGTATTTACCTATTGCTTTAAACCTTTCAAAAGGCCAGCAAACACTGGCACCATAATTAATCAATGCTTTGCCTTTTCTTGATTCATACCATTTACCTAAATGTTCAATGCCCCATTCTAATTCCAATGCTGTTGTTACGCCATCATGCAACTGGTATTCCTGTTCTACATTGCTGCGGCCGTGAACATGCATATCAATAAAGCCGGGGGCAACAACCAGTCCGCTTACATTGATAGTTTGTTTTCCTTTTAATGATTCAGTTGAAATTTGTGCAATGCGGTTGTTGAGGATACCAACATTCCGTATAGCATCTAATTTTGTTTCGGGGTCAATTACACGGCCACCGGAAAGTACAATATCATATTCAATGGTTGATTGCGCTGTTGCGTTTAAGCAAATGCAAAGCATAAGAATGAGCCCGAAATAATGTGCCCTTTTTTTTCTGGCGGTATGGGTGTGTGCATGTACTTCCATAAAAAATATTTAATCGTAATGATATTTAGCTTTAAAATATGCTATAAGCTCTGCATTTCTTTTTCTCAGTTTTTGCAAGTCATTCAGTCTTGCCCTGCACCAGAGCGAATACATTCTCAACTGATTGAAATACCGGTTTAATAGTTCCTTGTTGTTACCATATAAAGTAAAAAGTGTGGAAGTGTTGAGCGTATCTTTCCAGCTTTCATAATTGACCAGAGAGTAAAATGTATTCCGGACTTCCGTTTGAACTTCCTGGAATCCGCTGGTTTCGGCCATTTTATATTTCCGGAGCAGGTTATCATAAAGCAGAATACTGTCAGCATCTGCTGCTTTTAATAAGCGAAGCCCCCCCGCATTTTTCAGTTGCTGTAAGGTACGGTCTGTATATACCATGTCCGGGAAGTCAAAGGAATTTCGGACAATGGCCGTTAAACAGTTTATTTGGGGGCTGTTAGTCTGCAGGGAGTCATAACAGGAAGGCATGTTTTTCAAAACGGAGCGTTTTACCTCGAACCTTCTGATAAGGTCGTTGAAATGAGATGAATCAGTTATCAGGTCTTCATAAAAAGAATAGACATA
>JAYVJU010000250.1:0-2913 GCA_043769035.1 Ferruginibacter sp. | reverse complement strand
TGTTTGTTTTCTGTTTCAATAACAGTAACCGTCAATCTTGATTCGCCTAACAGGTCACTTATTTTTTCAAACTGGTAATTCCGTATCCAGTTAATATCATCAACAGCATTATACAAAGCATTCTCGCCTTCTTTACGGGCCGCATGGCCTGCCCTGCCGGGTGCAGTGCAGTCAATTACCATCAGGCCTCTTTCTGCAACAGCCATTTCCAGTTTTGTCGGCTCACCAACAATGCCATAATTAATATTGCCCAGGTAAGGTAATACCAACTCAATACCGTTTACGCCGCTGATCTCTTCTTCGGCACTGGCAGCAAATACTACATTACACTTTGTATTTTCATCATTATAAAAATGTAAAAACGTTGCAATTAAACTTACCAAACATCCGCCGGCATCGTTACTGCCCAGGCCGAATAGTTTCCCTTCTTTTTCAATTGGCGTAAATGGATCCATGGTATAACCTTTGTTAGGTTTAACTGTATCGTGGTGAGAGTTTAATAAAATAGATGGCTTATTAATATCGTAATACTTATTCTTGGCATAAATATTATTGCCTACCCTTGCAAATTCAACTCCATGCTTTTCAAAAAATGCCATTAATATTTCAGCTGTATCATTTTCTTCTTTAGAAAAAGATGGGGTACTTATCAGTTGCTTCAAAAGCTCTACCGCATTTGTATATAATTGTTCTGTCATAATTATTTTATTAGTGTGCCTGTTGTTTTTGCTGTAACATTTTGCAAGAGATCATCAGCATGGCCAATCAATACTTCTTTTACACCATTATCAATTGCCGTAAATGCATTGTCAATTTTAGGCAGTATGCCATCAAATAATTTATTGTCGTCTTTTAATTGCCGGTAAATATCTGGTGTAATTAAAGGTATCACTGAAGTATCGTCATCCACATTTTCCAGTACTCCTTTCTTTTCAAAACAATAGATCAACCTTACATCATATATAGCTGATAATACCACTGCAACAGCAGATGCAATGGTGTCTGCATTGGTGTTTAGTATTTGCCCTTTGCCATCATGTGTAAGTGGTGCAATAACCTGTGTTAAGCCGCTCATTGCAAATAATGCCAGGTTTCCAATACCTAATTCTATTGTGTCTATATCACCAACAAAACCAAAATCAATCCCTTCTTTTGTTACCGGCCTTTTTGTTGCAGGAATAATATTGGCATCTGCACCGGTTAATCCAATGGCGTTGCATTGCAGTGCCTGTAACTTTGCAACAATTTTTTTATTCACTAATCCGCCATATACCATTGTTACCAGGTCAATGGTATCAGCATCGGTAATTCTTCTTCCGTTAATATACTTTGATTCAATGCCTAATTTGTCGCCCAGCTTTGTTGCAATTTTTCCACCGCCATGAATCAGTATTTTTTTGCCTGTAATGGCTGCAAAATCTTTAAGGAAAGCTGAAAGATTATTTTCATCATCAATTATATTGCCACCAATTTTTATAACAAATAGCTGTTCCATTATTTTGCTTTCAATATTTCGGATAATACAGCCTGGGCTGCCCAAACCCTGTTACCCGCCTGTGTTGATACCAAACTATTAGCGCCATCTAAAATCTCGTCGCTTAATTCAACATTGCGCCTTACAGGCAGGCAATGCATTACTTTGGCGTTATTGGTATGTATTAATTTTTCAGGCGTCAGCATCCATTTGGGATCGTTGCAATAAATTCTTCCGTAATCGGTATAAGTACTCCAGTTTTTTACATACACAAAATCTGCATCTTTCAATGCTTCATCCTGGTTTTGAGTGATTGTTGCCCCTTTAGTAAATTGTTCATCCAATTCATAATCTTCGGGATGTGTAATTACAAAATCAGCTTCGCCCCAGGCATTTACCCATTGTGCAAATGAATTGGCCACACATTGCGGTAATGGTTTAATATGAGGTGCCCATGTTAAAACAACTTTTGGTTTACGGGCAGCAGTAAAGTTTTCTTTTATGGTAATAATATCTGTAAGTGATTGCAATGGGTGTAACGTGGCGCTCTCCAAACTAACTATTGGCACACCTGAAAATTTTATAAATGCATTCATCACCTGTTCGCTGTAATCTTCTTCTTTATTTTTTAAAGATGGAAATGCACGGATACAAAGTATATCGAAATACTGTCCTAAAATTGGTGCGGCATCTTTTACATGCTCAACAGTGGTGCCGCTCATGATAGCACCTTCTTCAAATTCCAATGCCCAACCTTCTTTATCTACATTAAATATGATAGCTTCCAGGCCCAGATTTTTTGCTGCCACCTGTGTACTTAACCTTGTACGTAAACTTGGATTTAAAAATAACAAACCAACTTTTTTATCAGCGCCTAAACTCCTGTCGGCATAAGGATTTACCTTATATGCCAATGCTTTTGCTGCTAAAGCATTGATATCTGAAACATCATTTACTGAAATAAAATTGTACCCCCCCGCCCCTAAAGGGGAGCTTTTGAGCAGACTGTTGTTTTGCAAATGGTTCATCTATTTACTAATATTTATAAACTATCAAAATTAAAAACCCGTAGTAAGTCCCCTTAGGAGCTTAACTCTGTGCTTATTGCCTTAAGAAAAATATCCGCATCTTCTTTTGTTATACTCAATGCTGGCAATAACCTGATCACATTTGGTTTTGCTTCGCCGGTAAATATTTTATGTTTGAATAGTAAATTCTTTTTTACATCTTTCAATTCTTCCGGCAACACAATGCCAATCATTAATCCTCTTCCTCTTACTTCAACAATTTTGGGCATCTTTTTTAATTCTTCAATTAAATAACTGCCCACTTCTGCTGCATTGCTCATTAATGCATCTTCTTCAATTATTTCCAGTACCGACAATGCCGCAGCACATGCCAAATGATTGCCACCAAACGTGGTACCCAACATAAAATGT
>JAYVJU010000249.1:0-7174 GCA_043769035.1 Ferruginibacter sp. | reverse complement strand
GCTTCAAATCCCACACGGCCTTTAATACCAATAATGGTATCGCCAACATGTATATCTCTGCCTACGCCATAAGCACCTGCAATTGTTTGTAAATGTTGTATCGCTTCAGTTGGGTGTATAAATGTTTTATCATTCACGCCAAACAATTCGCCTTTTACAAAATGTAATTTCACTTCTTCCGATCCGGTTTTAGTAACCTGTGTCGGCCATGCGCTTTCAGGTAACATGCCTTTACTATTCAATGTTTCTTTTCCTCCAACACTTGTTCCCCACAATCCTTTATTAATGGAGTACATCGATTTTTCGAAATTCATTTCCACCCCTTTGCTTTTTAAGTAGGTGATCTCTTCTTCCCTGCTTAATTTCATATCACGTATCGGTGTAATGATTTCAACACCCGGTATCATAATATTAAAGATCATATCAAAACGAACCTGGTCGTTACCTGCACCGGTGCTGCCATGCGCTACTGCATCGGCATTTAATTTTTTGGTATGCTCCGCTATGCTCAAAGCCTGGCTCAATCTTTCGGCACTAACACTTAATGGGTAAGTATTATTTTTTAAGCAGTTGCCAAAAATCAAATATTTAATGATATTATCATAATAACTTTTTACAGCATCAATTGTGGTATGTGTTTTTACACCAAGCTTGTAAGCATGTGCTTCAATCTTTACAAGTTCGTCTTTTGTAAAGCCCCCTGTATTTACAATTACGGAATGTACTTCGTAGCCTTTTTCTTCAGTAAAATATTTTACACAATAGGTAGTATCTAAACCGCCGCTGAATCCTAAAACCACTTTAGCTCCTCTTTGCAATGTTGTACTCATTATATAGAATTGAAAAAATTAAAAATTAAAAAAATGCCTGAATAAAGATTTTACTGCACCGCCACCTGAACCGCTATGCTGCTTTTCAAAAAATGGTTTTAGTAATTTCCATTGTTTAAAACGAATCATGCGTTCGAAGATATTTTTATTCTCCTCAAAAAACTGTTTGGTCTCTTCGGGCTCGTAATGATCTTTAGGATCGTACAGCATAGCCGTACACATACAATTCTTTCTCTCTTTGCTCATCAGTATATCGTAGTTAACACAGCTCTTGCAACCGGCCCAAAATTCTTCATCATTGGTCAGCTCACTATATGTTACAGGTTCGTAGCCCAGTTCCGAATTAATTTTCATTACCGCCAAACCGGTGGTTAATCCAAATATTTTTGCCTCAGGATATTTTTCCCTGCTTAAATCAAAAACACGTTTTTTAATTTGTTTGGCAATGCCGCTTTTACGGTATTCGGGTGCTACAATTAAACCGCTGTTGGCTACGTATTCGCCTTTCCAAACTTCTATATAACAAAAGCCAACCCAGGCACCTTCTTTTGTAACCGCAATTACAGCTTTGCCTTCGTTAATCTTTTGTTCTACGTATTCGGGAGAACGCTTTGCAATGCCGGTACCCCTTGCCTTGGCAGAAGATGCCATTTCATCTGTAATAGCTATTGCGTAATGTGCGTCTGATGGTGTTGCCACCCTGATAATAATGTTACTGTTTTCCAATTTGTTTAAATTGAAGTAAGATTAAGAATATTTTTAGAAAACTTTCGGAGATTTTTTCACTGACAGGGGCAGGTTTCAATTGCTCGTCCTATCAGCAACCACGTCGGGGTCGGGGAAGTGATTCAATCACATATTCAATAGCAAACATAACCCTTGCAGGGTTGTTATTTACGAAATTGATATGTGTGTACACCTTGTTCATTCTGTTATTCAAATGTGAGGATGCAAATGTAAACCATATTTCAATATAAATAAGTGAAAATTTTTAAAAAATTTCAACTGCTTTGAAATAACTTTATCGTCTAACACCTTTTTATAGTAATTTATTAAAACAAAACGATTGTATATGAATAACAACTATTCCCGCCGCAAATTTATTGGCACTACCGGAACAGCATTGGCCGGCACTATGCTCCTTAATCCTTTAATGGCAGAAGCTGCAAATTTATTTGATGGAAAAAAGAAACGCTATGCAATGGTGGGTACAGGCCACAGGGGTACCGGCATGTGGGGTAGAGATGTAATAAAAGAATATGGCGATTATGTAGAATTTGTTGGCCTTTGCGATAAAAATAAAGGGCGTGTGGAAACAGCAAAGACTATGATGGGTGTTAGCTGCCCCACTTTTACCAATTTTGAAGAGATGATGAAAACAGTTAAACCCGACTTTTTAATTGTAACTACTGTTGATGCTACCCACAGCGAATTTATTGTAAAAGGTATGGAAATGGGCGCCAATATTATTACCGAAAAACCAATGACCACCGACGAAAAGAAATGCCAGCAGATTATTGATGCCGAAAAAAGAACTGGTAAAAAAGTTACTGTAACATTTAATTACCGCTACTCTCCGCACCGGGCAAAAATTTACGAATTGTTACGCGGCGGTGCTATTGGAAAAATTACTTCGGTAGATTTTCATTGGTATTTAGATGTGCGCCATGGTGCAGATTATTTCAGAAGATGGCATCGCCTGAGAGAAAACAGCGGCAGCCTTTGGGTACATAAAGCTTCTCATCATTTTGACCTGTTGAACTGGTGGATCGATTCTGACCCGTCAGAAGTATTTGCTTTTGGATCTCTGGAGCATTATGGAAAGAACGGCACTTTACGTGGTACCAATTGCAGAACCTGCGACCATAAAACTACCTGCAAATTTTATTGGGATATGACAAAAGATAAAAGATTGATGGCACTATATGCCGACAACCAGCAATACGATGGTTATTTAAGAGATGGTTGTGTTTTTAAAGAAGATGTAAACATTTTTGATAAGATGGCTGCATCTATAAAATATGCCAATGGCGTACAGGTAAGTTATTCGCTTACTACATATTCTCCTTACGAAGGTTACCGCATTGCTTTTAATGGTACCGAAGGCAGACTGGAAGCATGGATACAGGAAAGTAATCCGCCTGCGGCAGATGTAAAGAAAGGTTATGATGAATTGATGCTGACAAAGAATTTTGAAAAGCCTGAATTAATTAAAGTGTTTACACCTGAAGGTGGACACGGCGGTGGCGATAAATTACTGAAGGATAAAATATTTATTCCGGGTACAGCGGATACATTAAGACAATCGGCAGGAGTAAGAGATGGAGTACTTTCCTGCTTAGTGGGTATTGCTGCAAGAAACAGTTGTGATAGTGGCAAGCCGGTAAAACTTAAAGATTTGACAACGATAAAGCCGGGGGTGCAAAAAGTATAATTGAAATCAAATTCTAATTTAAGGCAATAAAGTATATTTATTTTGAGTAAGAATAAAAATACTTTATTGCTTTTTTATTACTGCCATTTTCTTTAATAGTTACAATAGCAACCGTACCGTTTGAATTATACTTAAATGATGTATTGGTATAAACGGATTGCTGAAAGGGATTTGGATAGAATATGAAATTTATGCATTGACCACGCTTGTTATAAAACCATTCTAAATTAGCGGTAACGTAATTTAAGATCACCAGTTTTTTTTCATCAATCTCTCTACGGACAAACACATCTTTAAAACCGGTATTTGAATAATAAATAGTATTCAACAATCCATCTTCCTGATAGGTATAAAAATATTGAGCCGTAGTATCTCCTTTACTATTTATTGTATTAGATTTTACCATTTGCCCCTTTTTGTTAAAGTAAGTGAAATAAAAACTTGAATCATACATTGTTTTCACAATATGGCCATCAAATCCTTCGTATTGCGAATACAAAGCCACGGGTAATTGCTTAAACGAATCAGTCTTTACAATAGGGTGAAATCCAAAATTTATAGTTTTAATTGTAGTGTCGTTCACGGCCTTTGAAATGCAAAATATTTCAGGCTTTGCATTTAGAGGTTTATTAGTAAAAACAATGCTATCTCTATAGCCTGAGTTGTTATAGTAAAATGTATCTAAATCAAAAACAAACGAGGCTCTGTCTTTTGTTTTTGGCGCCCAAAATTCCTTGTATTTAATGTTGCCGCTTTCATTAAAATAAATTGCTCTGATCAATTCTGCTTTTTCATTTCCTTCAGGAGCCTTTTTATATACTGTTACTTTCTTTATATGCTCTTTTTTAATAACCTCCCTTTTATTTAACAGTGTATCGTTATATGCTTCACCTTCTGGCCCTGTCGGCAGATTGTGCATCCAGAACTGCCCACAAACAGAAAATTGCAGGAACAAAAAAGCTGAAACAAAAAAAGCGTTTTTTTTCATTCAATATTTTTAATCACCCATTTTACTTAACGCTTCAGCAATCTTCCTGTCATTACTCAACCTTGGCAGTTTATTTTGCCCGCCCAGTTTGCCGATACTTTTCATGTAATCAATAAAGCCATTTTTAGGAACAGCAGATATTTTCAGTTGCTGTAAAATATTACCGGCAACCAGGTCATCATAATACACATTTTTAGCTCGCAGGTTATCATCTATCTTTTTGGCAAAAGCAGCCATGTCGGCAGGTGTATTTTCAAATTCTATAAACCATTCGTGATAGCTCTTGCCTGCATCCTGTGCAATCATAGGCGCTACCGTAAATTCTGTTACCTGTATCTTTTCTTCTTCGGCAGCTTTTAATAAAGCCGCTTCTACTTCTTCGCCAATTACATGTTCGCCAAAAGCACTTATAAAATGTTTGGTACGGCCGCTAACAATTAAGCGGTAAGGATTGGTGGAAACAAACTTAACTGTATCGCCAATATTATAACCCCACAATCCGGCATTGTTGTTAATGATAAGTGCATAGTTCTCTCCCACTTTCACATCTTTTAATGATAACCTTGTTGGTTGCTCATTAAATATTTCTGCCGCAGGCACAAACTCAAAAAATATTCCGCTGTTGGTATTTAATAATAATCCTTCGGCATGCTGGCTATCCTGAAAAGCAAAAAAACCTTCGCTTGCCGGGAACAATTCTATACAGTCAATTTTTTTCCCAATACTTTCATACAGTTTGGCTTTGTAGGGTTCAAAATTTACGCCGCCCTGCACCATCACACTAAAATCGGGAAACAGTTCCGAAATATTTTTACCACTTTTTTCTATCAGCCTGTCAAAATACATTTGCATCCATGGTGGTATACCGCTGATCAAAGTCATATTCTGATTGATGGTTTCTTCAACGATCTTATCTAATTTTTCTTCCCACTCCTCAATACAATTTGTTGGGTAAGATGGTAATTGATTAGACCGTAAATATTTTGGTACATGATGATTAACAATACCACTTAATCTTCCCGTGGGTATACCCCCTACTCTTTCCAGTTCGGGTGAACCACTTAAGAAAATTAATTTGCCATCTGCAAATTTTGTGTTGCCTGTTTCGGCCATATAACACAGCAGTGCATTACGTGCCGTATTAATATGGTTGGGTATCGAATCTTTTGTAATAGGAATATATTTTACACCGCTGGTGGTGCCGCTTGTTTTAGCAAGATAAATGGGCTGCCCTTTCCACAGTACATTATGTTTTCCTTCTTTAATACGTTCGATGTAAACTTTAAATGCTTCGTAATCACGAATAGGTACCTGTTTAATAAAGTCTTCGTAAGTTTTTATATCAGCAAAACCATGCTCTTTTCCGAACTCGGTTTTGGCTGCGGCTTTAATCAGGTTATTAAAAACAGCTTGCTGATCCTGCACAGCTGTTTCCATTCCTTTTTTAATCTGCTTATGTATATACGAGGCAAAAGGTTTTGCCAGGAAAGATTTTATTTTCATTTTGTTATATCACTAATTATCCGAATTACACTAATTCCACGAATTCTTTATTAAAATTAAAGCATTAATTCGTGTAATTAGTGCCCTTAATTCGTGTAATCAAAAAATTATTTACAATTGCAGGGCCATTCATTATCCAGGTCAATAACTGTTACAACAACAAGGTTTTCCTTTTTAGGTGCAAACACAATACGCACATGTTGTTTATCGTGTGTAAACCCTTCTAAAGGATAACTTTTGCCTTTATCACTTTCTTCAATTTTACTATAATTCAGTTTCCCGTCTTCCAAAACTTCTTTTACCTCGCTTTCATCAATATGCCTGCAATCCATACGGCAGCGGGCATGTTTGGTATAAATAAGATTAGTGGTATGCCTGTTAAAAGGTTCGTCGGTCTTTGTATTATCTGCAACGGGGTAATCATCTGTATGAATCACCTGATCAATCTTTGGCTTTGCAGGCATTGCGCCACGCTGGTGTTTTTTTACATAGTACAACAACAATGCAGCTGCAAGCAGAATAATATAAGGAAGGTATTTTTTAAGCACGGCGCAAATTACACCAAATCTGTAAACATACTCCTGTTAAATGCTTTCATTTTATCCATATATATCAAATGTGTTAATTTTGCCGCTAATGAGCAAAACCGTTGCATTACATACTTTGGGCTGCAAGCTTAACTTCTCCGAAACTTCTTCTATTGGAAGATTGCTGGAGCAAGAGGGCTTTGTTAAAAAAGACTTTGATGAAGTGGCTGATGTATATGTAATTAATACCTGCAGCGTTACCGATAATGCAGATAAAGAATGCCGGATGCTGGTACGCCGCATACAACGTAAAGCGCCGGAAGCAATGGTGGTAATAACCGGCTGTTATGCACAACTTAAACCCCAGGAGATCGCTTCAATTCCCGGGGTTGACCTGGTTTTAGGCGCTGCCGAAAAATTTAATATTACCCATCATCTTGCTGCAATAACTAAAGGCGATGCTACAAAGATCTGCAGCTGCGATATTGAAGATGTAAATACTTTTACAGCTTCTTATTCTAAAAATGACAGAACGAGAACTTTTTTAAAAGTACAGGATGGCTGTGATTATAACTGTTCTTTTTGCACCATACCTATGGCAAGGGGTAAAAGCAGGAGTGACAGGGTTGAAAATGTGATGGCAAACGTAAAAGAACTGGCAGCCGGCGGAGTTAAGGAAATTGTATTGACGGGTGTTAACCTTGGTGATTTTGGCGACAAAAAAACAGAAGAAAATTTTTTAGACTTACTTAAAGAATTAGATACTATTGAAGGTATTGAACGTTACCGCATCTCTTCCATTGAACCAAATTTGCTTACGAATGAAATAATTGAATTTGTAAGTAATAGTAAAAGATTTATGCCGCACTTTCATATTCCCCTGCAAAGCGGC
>JAYVJU010000248.1:0-7194 GCA_043769035.1 Ferruginibacter sp. | reverse complement strand
CCTTGTTAAATACAATTTACCCGGGTAAGTTTTAACAGGCATTATTGTAATGATAAAAAACCGTTTTTTAGTTTTGCGGCAGCAACAGTTTAATTAATTTATAATTCTAATCTCAATTACTATATGAAGCGTTCTGTAAAAATTTTATGGCGTTTATTTTTAGGTGGCTTCGGCTTATTGATACTCCTGTTACTGTGTGCCAACTTTGGTTTGTTTGGTAAAATGCCATCCGTATCGGAACTGGAAAACCCTGAAGCTGACCTTGCCAGCGAAATTTACAGCAGCGATGGTATATTGATGGGAAAATATTATGCTGAAAACAGAAGCGAAGTAAAGTATAGCGAAATTTCTCCCAATGTTATCAATGCACTTATAGCTACGGAAGACGAACGTTTTTACGATCACTCCGGTATAGATGCACAAGCATTGGGCAGGGTGGTATTTACATTAGGTACACAAGGTGGTGGCAGTACTATTACACAACAGGTAGCTAAAATGATGCTGGGCCAGGGAAGAGGAAATATTTTTAAACGCAGTATTGATAAACTTAAAGAATGGATAGTGGCGGTAAAGCTGGAACGCAATTTTACCAAAGAGGAGATCATAGCTTTATATTTAAACAGGGCGCCATGGGGCAATGCCTTTGGCATTCGTAATGCTTCCCGTATCTATTTTCAAAAAGAACCAAAGGATTTAAAAATTGAAGAAGGAGCTGTATTAATCGGCATGTTAAAGGGATATATCTACAACCCTATTACCCGGCCTAAGGAAGCACTCGACAGAAGGAATACTGTTATTAACCAGATGGTGGTTTGCAAACAACATTATTTAACAGAAGAACAATCGGCAAAACTAAGGGCAAAGCCCCTCATTACTAATTATAAAAAATTAGATGAGAATATTGGTATTGCGCCTTACTTCAGGGATGTATTAAAAGACAAACTAAAAAAATGGTGTGCAGAACATACAAATCCAAAAACAGGCGAACCGTATGATCTGATCCGTGACGGGTTAAAAATTTATACCACCATCAACAGTAAAATGCAGCAATATGCCGAAGAAGCTGTGGTGCAGCATATGCCGGTAATACAAAAAAAATTAGACAATATCATGAAGAACAATGGCGCTAAAATGTGGAAGGGCCACGAAGCTACCATTGAATCGGCAATGAAATATACCGAGCGCTGGAAAAATATGAAGGAAGATGAGATGAAAGATGAGGACATAAAAAAAACATTTTACACTCCTGTAAAGATGAAAGTGTTTGCCTGGAATGCCAGGCGAGAAAAAGATACCATAATGACGCCGTATGATTCCATAAAATATCATAAGCAATTATTACAAACTTCTTTTGCAGCAATGGACCCTAAAACCGGCGAAGTAAAATGCTGGGTTGGTGGTATCGATTACAAATGGTTTAAGTTTGACCATATCACTACAAAAAGGCAGGTAGGTTCTACTATTAAGCCATTGATATATTCATTAGCGGTACAGGATGCCGGCTATACCCCATCAACCGAAATACCGGGCGGCGCAGTTTTATACGGTGGTGTAATGCGTAGTTTTGGCGGCGGCGGTACTATGGCTAATTGTCTTGCCTTTTCTAAAAACACAGCTTCTATAAGAATAGCCAACCTGGTAGGTATAAAAAGAGTAATTGAATTTGCCACCAATTGCGGTGTTAAATCAAAATTGCCACCCTATACTTCTTTAGCATTGGGAGCTGCCGAAATTCCTATGCTGGAAATGCTGCAGGCCTATACCATGTTCCCCAATAAAAGCTTGAATACCGAACCCATTTTAATTACACGTATTGAAGATAAAAGCGGTAACGTATTACAACAGTTTACTCCCGAAACTAAACAGGTAATGAGCGAAGCCTCGGCCTTTACCATGGTGCAGCTGATGGAAGGTGTTGTAAAATTTGGTACTGCACGTTCTTTAAACAGTTATAATATTCCTGTAGCTAAAGCAGGCAAAACAGGTACAACAAATGATAATGCCGATGGTTGGTTTATTGGTTATACACCTGAATTACTGGCGGGCACCTGGGTGGGTTGCGAAGATCCTTTTTTAAGAATTTATTCAGGCACATATGGTGGTAGTGAAATGGCTGCACCTAAGTGGGGTATTTTTATGAGTAAAGTTTATGCAGATAAAAAATTGGGCTACGGTAAGTTAACCGCATTTGAAAAACCTGCTGCCATGAGCAACGAAGAATTATCTGCCGATACCGACTGGGGTAAAATTTTTAACAGCAATGATACTACTGCTGTTGATGAAGGTAATGGCGATGCAGGAGATTTTATTACCGACCCTACAATTGACAATACACCTGCAGAAAATATTAAAATTGAAAGTGAAATACCTACAGCTGCAGCAGATACCAATAAAAATAAAAGCAGCAATAAAGATAAACAAACCCCACCTGCATTAAAACCGGTTGTGGATGATAAAACAAAAAAGCCTGCTGAAAAACCTAAAGCTGCAAACAATAAAAATGATTACTGATAATTCTGAAAAATGTCGTTAACCAGTAACTCTATCTTATTAAAATAAAACTACCCTTCATATCTGCACGCTGTATGTTTTTAAACCTGATGTAATACACATAGGTTCCGGCAGATTGCGGCATTCCTTTAAATGTTCCGTCCCAATCAACAACAGCCGATTCTGTATGATACACTAATTCACCAAGACGGTTATATACATTTACCACGCCACCAAACTGGGGATCAAGAAAAGGAATACGCCAATGGTCATTCTTACCATCGTTATTTGGTGTAAAAGCATTGGGCACAAAAATACCGGCCACTACTTTTACAAATACTTCATCAGCAACACCGGGGCAGCCATAAGCAGAGTTTGCAAAAAGTGTATAATACATATCTGCAGGCGGCGATACTGAAGGGGTAAGCAGGTTATTATTATTCAAATAGTTGGGAGGATCCCAGTAATACGAAGAGTTTTGTCCGCTAACTGTTCCATCAAGTATAATTGAATCGCCTGCAAAAACAATTCTATCGGGCCCTGCATTTATGTATGGGCTGGCATGAACATTTACAACAACAATATTTGATGAAATGCGGCAGCTGCTGATGCCTGCAGTATTCCTGTCTGTTACAGTAAACCTGTACCAATAAGCACCTGCACTACCGGTTGTCATTGTATAGGTTAATCCATTGGCGCCAGTAATATCCTTCCATATTTTTCCTGAATCTTTACTAAGCTGCCATTGATTAACCGGCGATGCGTATGCAGATGAAACTGTTCCGTTAAAAGTATAGGTACTCGTATTGCCCTGGCAAATATTTACAGTATCGCTGTTGCCCTGTATGGCAGCAGTAATAACTCCTGCACCACATGGCCTGAAAGTAATGTCATCAAGACCAATATCATTACCACCACCACCGGGAGCATTATTTGTCATGCGTAAAACAATTACCGGATTTGTTGCAGGTGTTGTAAAATAAAATCCATACTGTCTCCAGCTGGCAGTAAATGTTTCGGGAATATCGCCGGTAGAATATTGCTGCAGCACCGTACCGTTTGTAGTTTCAATACTAAAAGTAATGTTGGGTTTAATACCGCTACGTGCCATTACATTCATTAACCATCCTGCAAATTCGTAAGTGGTGTTAGGGCAAAGGTCTGTTACTGTAGATACAAAAAAATCTCCCGGTGTATAAGAAGCATTCACCAGCATAAAAGCGCCATTACCTGTATGATCGGAGTTTACTGTAAGCCAGCTGTTGCCAAAACAACCCGATGTACTGTTGGTAATGGTATAATATCCATCGTTGGGGCAACTGGAGCTGGTATAAGTGTAAGCACCCGGAGGAACATAGCCGCCATTACCACTACCGGCAGCACCAAATGTAATATTTACCACAGGGTCCCCCAGGCTGCCGCTGCAAAGTTGCGCTTTGGCAAATGGTGTTAGTACCAGCGCAGTAATTGTTATTACCAAACGCAATACTAATTTAGCAAGAGCAATCGTAAACCCTGTCTTCACTTTTAATTTATTTATATAGCTAAATTAAGTTTTTTTAGGGCTTACTGTTAGCTATACCAGATTTAAATTAAATGAAAAAGATAATAATAAAAATGTGCTGATACTTTTTTATCAGAAAGGATGGTATGCTATCAAAAGATAAATGATCTTTTAATGAACACCTTTGGCTTGCTTTGCCACAGAAAATATTTTATAAAATCCAAAACATTTTACATCCCCATCAAAAACTCTTTTAATTCAGTTCCGCCTGCTTTAATTTTTGTACTCTTTTTTACTGCGTTCATTTGTTGCAGAATACTTTCCGGCACAGGTACAGTTTGCCCGATAACCGGTTCTACCACATCGTAAAATTTTACCGGGTGAGCAGTTTCTAAAAATATGCCTTTATCGTTGGGGTGAGTTTGTAAATAATCTTCCAATGCACGGTAAGCCACTGCTCCATGCGGATCGCATAAATAGTTATGCTCTTTAAAAACAGAAAGCAAAGTTGTTTTAGTGACAGCGTCACTTACACTGCAGCTACTTACTTTATTTTTTAAGGTACTCACCTGCTGTTGAAACAACTGCATAATGCGTACAAAATTACTGGGGTCGCCAACATCCATGGCATTGGAAATTGTAGCTACAGCTTTTTTGGGCTGGTAATTTTCTGTTTTAAAAAATTCGGGCACCACATCATTGGCATTTGTAGCCGCTATAAAATGTTTTACCGGCAAGCCCGATGCATTGGCCAATAAGCCAGCACAGATATTTCCAAAATTTCCGCTGGGCACACAAATTACAGGCGGATTGTCCCCATCCCCTAAAGGGGAGCTAAGCCATTGTTTGTAGGCAAAGAAATAATAAAATTGTTGCGGCAACCATCTGGCTACATTTATTGAGTTGGCAGAAGTTAAAAACAATTGCTTATTCAGTTCTGCATCTAAAAAAGCGGCTTTTACCATTTGCTGGCAATCATCAAAATTACCTTCCACTTCCAGTGCATGAATATTATTACCCAATGTGGTTAATTGTTTTTCCTGTACGCTGCTCACTTTTCCTGAAGGATACAATATCACCACATCCACCCCCTCAACATTATAAAAACCATTTGCTACGGCACCACCGGTATCACCGCTTGTTGCAACCAATACTGTTACTTTTTTATCGCTGCTCCTGAGCGAAGTCGAATGGGTTACAAAATGACCTAGGCAACGGCTCATAAATCTTGCACCAATATCTTTAAATGCCAATGTTGGGCCGTGGTATAATTCTAAAGAAAAAATATCATCAGTAACTTTTACCAATGGTATTGAAAAGTTTACTGTTTCTTTTACAATAGTGTATAGTTCATCCTCTGTAATAGTATCGCCAACATAAGGCTTAATAACTTCAAAAGCTATTTCCTCATTGCTGATGTTTTCAATATTATCAATCAACTCTTTTCTTACCTGCGGAATAGTTTTTGGAAAATATAATCCCTTATCAGGTGCCTGTCCGTTTATTGTAGCATCTTTAAAATTTACGTCGGGTGATTGTTTATTTAAACTGTAAAATTGCATTGTTGATTAGTTAACTGGTTAATTGGTTAATTGGTTAATTGGTTAATTGGTTAATTGGTTTAGGGGGTTAGAAGTTTAGCCTTCTAACCTATTGACCACTCACTATCTTCACACCATCATTATTTACTGTTGTTACATGTGTATGATAGTCCACTCCTATTTTATCATAAATATCTTTCATTACCTGCTCTACATTTTTTGCAGTACTTTCTTCTTTGCTAAGCATAAAAACGGAAGGGCCGCTGCCGCTGATACCACCACCTAATGCACCGGCTTCTTTACACTTCACTTTTATTTCATCAAAACCCGGAATTAGAATACTGCGGATGGGTTCAATTATCACATCTTCCAAACTACGACTGATGAGTTCATAATCGCTTTGTAAAAAACCAGCCACAAGGCCTGCAATATTGCCCCATTGTTTTATCGCATCTTTCAACTGCACTTCTTTACGGAGTATTTGCCGGGCATCACTTGTTTTAACTTCTATCTGCGGATGCACCACTGTTACAAACATGGGTGGCGCAGCTAAAGGGATAATATCCAAAGGAAAAATAGAACGGATCAATGTAACGCCACCATAAATACAGGGCGTAATATTATCGGCATGTTTTACACCACTGGCAACTTTTTCGCCATTCATTGCAAAGCGTACCAGGTCCATCTTACTAAAATGATTATTCAATAAATGATTGGCACCAACAACTGCACCGGCGCTGCTTGCCGCACTAGATCCAAGTCCGCTGCCGGGTTTAATAATTTTGTTAATGATGCAATCAAAACCAATATTTTTATTTTCGTATTCATCCAGTAATGCTGACAAAGCTGCACCCGCCACATTTTTTGCTGTTTCGGTTGGTAAATTATATCCATCAATATGTTTTATTCTTATGCCGGGTTCGTCACTCAATGTCATTTGCATTTCATCCTGTGGATGGTTGAGTGCAAGGCCCAGTATATCAAATCCGCATACCAGGTTTGCAATAGTTGCAGGAGCAAGAATTTTAATACCCCCAACCCCTAAAGGGGAGTTATGTAAGGTTTCTGCTTTTTTTTGTTCACTCATTTTTTAAACAGTTAATTTATACATTTCTTCCACTCAAATCTTCGGTTTTATCTTCTCCATAATCAGTTCCCCCTTCAGGGGGCGGAGGGGGCTCTTAATTGTGTGTCGCTCTTATTATATCTGCAAAAACACCACTTGCAGTAACTTCTGCTCCTGCACCAGCTCCTTTAATTACCATCGGTTGTTCAGGATAACGGTTGGTGTAAAACAAAACAATATTATCCTTGCCATACAAATGATAGAGATTATGCTCAGGATTGATATGCTGCAAGCCAACTGCGGCTTTTCCGTTTTCGTACGATGCAACAAATTTTAATTTGCATCCTTCTGCAGTAGCCTTATCATAAATAGCTTTAAAATGTGCTTCTTCTTTTTCCATGGCCGCATAAAAATCTTCTACTGAGCCCTGCATACAACTTTCAGGCATAAATGAATTGTTGGCAATATCTTCCATCTCAATTTTTTCTCCACTCTCCCTTGCCAATATCATTATCTTACGCATTACATCTTTACCACTAAGGTCTAAACGTGGATCAGGTTCTGTGTACCCTTCATCCTGCGCCTGCTTAACT
>JAYVJU010000247.1:0-16811 GCA_043769035.1 Ferruginibacter sp. | reverse complement strand
AATATGCCAACCCGGAAAACCCATGCCCCACGGACTTGGCCATTGCATTAAATGCTCGGGCTTTGCTTTTATCCATAAAGCAAAATCAAGCCGGCCACGTTTTTCATCCTGACCATCTAAATCTCTTGTTCCTTCCAGCAGGTCTTCTAATTTTCTGTTGGTAAGAATACCGTAATTTTTTTCCTTGCTGTATTTTTCAACATCAAAATAAATGGTGCCATTTACTTCATACGCATAACCATTAGCTAAAAGCTGCTGTGCCATTTCTATTTGCTCGGCAATATGCCCGGTGGCGGTAGGTTCAATTGATGGCGGCAAATTATTCAACAACTGCATTACATGCCTGAAGCCTAATGTATATTTTTGAACGATCTCCATTGGTTCTACCTGTTGGCGCCTTGCAATTTTGCTAAACTTATCGTCACCTTCATCACGGTCGCCTTCTAAATGTCCGGCATCGGTAATATTGCGTACATAGCGCACTTTATAATTCAAATACCTTAGGTAGCGGTAAATAATATCAAACGAAATAAATGTACGGCAGTTGCCCAAATGCACATCGCTGTAAACAGTAGGACCACACACATACATACCAACATACCCGGGGGTAATGGGTGTAAATAATTCTTTTTCTCTTGTTAAAGTATTATAAATTTTTAAAGACATAATATTTTTTTTGATAGCGGGCTGTTGTAATGAAACGGGAGCCGTAACGGCATCAAAGATATTATAGATTGCCGCAAGGGCAACAACAAAATTGATATGGAGTATTCTTTTTCATTTGATGCCCCGAAAGTACAATTATTTTTCTAATTGCACATCGGCAAAAATGGGAAAGTGGTCGCTTAGTTTTTTGGGGATGCGTAAAAACTGCTTAACGGTAAACCTGTCTGCTGTAAAAATATTATCTATCCGCAGCGTTGGAGAAATACCGCTGAAAGTACGGCCAATACCTTTGCCTTTTTCTATAAAAGCATTTTTCAGGCCTTTGCCAATTGTATTGTAGGAGTAGCTGTTGGGCACATCATTAAAATCGCCGCACACAATTACAGGGTATGGACTTTTATCCAGTTCTTCCTTTATTCTTTCGGCCTGTTTCTTTCTTTTTAAAAAACCTGTTTTTAATTTACTTATCAAACTCTTTGATTTTTTCAGGTCTTCATCATCAGTAATGTCAGGCTTTTCAATATACTCCAGGTTGGTAGCACTGAACTTTAAGGATTGCAAATGAATATTAAATATACGTACGGTATCTTCTCCTTTTACAATATCTGCATATTGAAAAATGGAATTATAATCGTTGGGATAAAAACTTATGGTTTGTTTATTTATAATGGGATATTTTGAAAAAATGATAATACCAAAATGATGGTTACGGTCAAAATCAAGTTTTGGATTAAAGGAAAAATGATAATCAGTAAAACCTTCTTCCTGTATAATGTCGGGTATATAATTTATGGCTTTCTCAATCTTATCGCTACCCACCATTTCCTGGTAACAGGCAATATCCGGTTGATATTCGCTGATCAGCTGCAGCATCTGCTGTTTTTTTTCCGGGTGTTCTTTATGTTCCAGTATATCAAAATGCTCTACGTTCCAGCTCATAATGCGTAAAGCGGCCGTTTGCTTTTGTTTATCAAACGAAGAGGAAAATCTTACAGGAATAATATTGGTTACCGGTTTATATGCCAGCAGTATTGCCACTACAGAAATTAGCGACCACCATGGTTTTACAAAAAGCCAGAATAAAATAAACCCTATTAATAACAGCAGTAAATAAAAAGCAGCTAAGGTTAAAAAGCCCAATGGCCACCATGTTTTCGGGTCGGCCCATCCGCCATAACAACCCAATAAAAACAATACCGCCAAAATAATATTGGAGACGATGAAAAATTTTTTCGTTAATCTGCGGAACAGGCTTTTGGGCATTGTATATTAAAGATAACGCTTTGGCTTTAAAAATATTTAAGACAAAATGTTAACTAAATTTCTTCTTCACCAGCTCTTTTTAAAATACTTTTTTCTTCATCAGTAAGAAAGTGATAACCCTTCTGGCTGATCTTATCCAGTATTTCATCAACCCTTTGTTGTGTTACATTTGCCGTTTTATTAAAAGGCATCCTGTTTCCTGCATTGTAAAAAACTTTTTCTTTTATTCTTTTTTGCTGCTTTTGTTTATCAGGATTAAAAATATTACTACACCAATCATACAGGTTGTGCATCCAGGCGCTGGCATCTTTTCCTTTACGTAACAGTATTACAAATAAAAAGCCGGCCAGTGCGCCACCCAAAATTGCAAAACTGTTAGCGTTGGTAAGAGAAAAAGCAAATAAGAAATTTATTAAAAGAAACAGGCCCGTTACTACCCATACCGGAATACCAGCACCAATATGCCGGAATAGCCGGTAGTTTGGAGACAATGTGGTTACTGCAAGTGCCAGTGCTGCCGAGCCGGTTTGTGAACCAAACAAAAACAACTTGCTTGTATCTTGCTTTAATGCCGGAAACGTATTGGTTACGATAATAAAAAAAACGGCCCCCAGCAAACTGCCATAAATATAAATGGGAAAAATATAGCGGTTACCGGATATATCCTGCAGCATATAACCAAAAGCCCATAACCAAAGCATAGTGCTTAGCATGGTAAGCAATAAAGGGAATGGATCTATACCCCCCTGCGAAAACATAAATGTTAAAACTGTCCAGGGCCTTTCGCCTAATGTTGTAAGATTAGCCGGCATTGCAAACCATTGCAAAGCATCAAAAGCCTTTGCTTCGGCACCCTGCCCCTGGTGGGTGTATAAAAAAAACACTCTTGATATAAGAATAAGAAAAAAGAAAACAATATTGGCTGCAAACAACGCAAAAAGTGCATTGCCCGGCTGCCCAAGCGTAAACCTGCGCTTAGGCATTTTATACTCCTGATAACGATCCAGCTCTCCCATAAAAAATCTTTCTTTACAAATGTAAAATTACTAACAGATAAGGCAAAAGATTGTTAAGAGTTAATAGAAGGTTTTCCGGTTATTTTTATTCCAGAAGATTACTAAGATGAACCCCATTGCCAGGCCGCCTAAATGTGCAAAGTGTCCGATCCCGTCTCCGCCACCAGGTCTTAATCCTCCAAATAAATCAATAGCAGCCATTATTGCCACCATATATTTTGCTTTTATAGGAACAGGGATAAAAAGCATCATTAATTCTGTGTTGGGAAACAGGTAACCAAAAGCCGCAAATAATCCCATGATAGCTCCCGATGCACCTAATGCACTTCCTATTACTAAAACGTTTTCATTTATTGAAGGATCAAATTTTATAACATCTTTTAAAAACATCATTTGCGCAAGCCCTGCAACAATACCGCAGGTTAAATAAAAAATTAAAAACCGCTTTGGACCCCAAACCCTTTCCAGCCATACGCCAAATGTATAAAGTGCAAACATGTTAAAAACCAAATGAGGAATACTGCCATGTGCAAACATATTGGTAACTATCTGATAAGGTTCAAAATAATCGGAGCTGTAATGATGAATGGCAAGTTTGCCTGAAACAATTTGCTCCCGTCCTTTATCAAATACCATTTGTATTAAATACACAACTATATTAATCATTATTAAATTAAAAACCACCGGGCTTTGTCTTTGTAAGCCATTGCTGTAATTATTGTATGCCATGTAGTAAAGTTAACTTTAAAAATTTTATTTCAGTTTAAGCAGTACCACACATTCTATATGGTGGGTATGCGGAAACATATCTACGGGTTGAATTTTTTCTACCGAATATTTTTCGCTTAATAATCCAATATCTCTTGCCTGTGTAGCGGTATTGCAGCTTACATAAACAATTTTAGGTGCCGCAATTTCCAACAGTTTGTTTACCAGTTTATCATGCATACCGGCTCTTGGCGGATCGGTAATAATAACATCGGGCTTGCCGTGTGTTGCAAAAAAATCATCATTGCATATCTTAATTACATCGCCGGCAAAAAACTGTGCATGGGTAATATTATTCAATGCAGCGTTTTCTTTTGCATCTTCAATAGCATCTTCAATTACTTCAACCCCAATTATTTTTTTTGCCTGTTTACTTACAAATATGCCGATGCTGCCCGTACCGCAATACAGGTCATACACTATTTCATTACCTGTTAACCCTGCAAAATCTCTTGTAACAGCATACAGTTTTTCGGCCTGTTTGGTGTTGGTTTGAAAAAATGATTTGGGTGATATTTTAAAAACAAAATCTTCCAGTTTTTCTAACACAAACCCTTTACCAAAATAAACCTGTGGTGTTAAATCATAAATGGTATCGTTCCATTTAGGGTTGATGGTATATAGTAAAGTGGTTATTTCCGGCACTTGCTCCAGAACATGCTGCAATAATTTTTTACGTTCTGTTTCTTCTTCGTAATTAAAAATCACATTTACCATCAGCTCTCCGGTTGTACAATAGCGGATAACTATATTACGCAGCCACCCCGTATGCTCCCGTACATCGTAAAAAGAATACTTGTTTTGCAAAGCAAATTCACGGATAGTATTCCGGATGCTGTTGTTTACCCCATCCATTAAATAACATTCTTCAATATCAATTATCTTATCAAAAAGGCGTGGTACATGAAAGCCAAGGGCACCAGCCCCCCAGCCCCCTGAAGGGGGAGTTTGAGACTCTGCGATTGGTAAATTATTTTCATCTTTAGCAGCAATTTCCCTTGTTGATTGTTGAGTATTTATTTCTTCCGGCAGCAAATACCGTTTGTTGCTAAAAGTAAATTCTAATTTATTGCGGTAATATTTATCATCATCTGCACCTATAATGGGCAGTATTTCGGGCAACGCTACCTTTCCAATACGCCTTAAATTTTGCGCTGCCTCCTGCTGTTTATATTCCAGCTGTTTTGCATAAGGCAGCATTTGCCATTTACAACCACCACAAACACTAAAGTGTTTACAAAAAGGCTCCACCCGTTCTTTAGAATAACTCACAATTTTTTGCACCCTGCCCTCGGCCCAGTCTTTTTTGTTTTTTGTAATAAATACGTCGGCCACATCACCTGGCACAGCGCCGGATATAAAAATCACCTTACCATCCAGCTTAGCCAGCGCTTTTCCTTCGGCGGCATAGTCGGTAACCAAAACGCTTTCGAGTATTATTTTCTTTTTATCTTTTTTCACGGCAGCAAAAATACTTTATTAATCATCAATATCGTTTTGTTAACGAATTGTAATTGTTAAATGATGCCGATGCCCGTAGTTGTACATTAATCAGCGATTTTAAATACATTTGCTATCCTTATAATATCATGAAAAAATATATCTTTTTTGCAGCAGCAACAATTTTTGCCAACCTGGGTTTTGCCCAGGGTTACCAGGTTAGTTTGCAGGCCCCGCAATACAAAAGCGGCATTGCCTACCTTACCTATTACATGGGTGCAAATTTAAATGTGGAAGATTCTGCTGCAATGAGCAATACCGGACTTGCAATATTTAAAGGCGAAAAAAAATTACCCGGCGGTATATATGTGATCGTTTTTCCGGGAAAGCGCCTGAGAACTGAATTTTTAATTGATAAGGAACAAAAGATAAACATCAGTGCAGATACTACCGATTTGCTTAACAAAACTGTTGTAACCGGCTCAAAAGAAAATATATTGTATGTACAATATCAAAAATTTGTTGCCCAAAAAGGAAGACAGCTGGAAGAAGAGCGGATAGCTTTTACCATGTCGGCTACAAAGGCTGATTCTTTATTACACGAAAAAAATTATAACCAGCATAACGCAGCATTAAATGCATACAGGGAAGGTTTAATAAAAAATAACCCCGGTGCTATGATGACTGCTTTACTTAAAGCCATGAAGGAACCTGCGGTACTTACCAATAACCCAATTACCCGGCAAGACACTATTAATAATTATAATTATTACAAAGCACATTATTGGGATGGGGTAACATTTATGGATGACAGGATCATCCGCTCACCATTTTTTTTAAAAAGGCTGGAACGGTACTACCGTGAAATTGTGCCACAGGCTGCCGATAGCATTATAAAAGATGTTGACTATAAATTATTGCTGGCAAGAAGCAGCCCTGAAATGTATAAGTTTTTGCTTAACTGGTTAACAGATGAATATATTAACCCGAAATATATGGGGCAGGATGCGGTATTTGTTCACCTGTTTAATAAATATCACAGCAAAGGTTTAACCAGCTGGCTTAACGAAAAACAAATGGAAAGCATCAGCCGCAGGGCATATATGCTGATGGCGAATTTAATTGGAGAGAAAGGCGCTAACCTGGAAATGATTGACAGCACTGGTAAGCCATCGACACTGTATGATGTAAATGCAGATTATACAGTTATTTGCTTTTGGGATCCTAATTGCGGCCATTGTAAAGAAGAAGTACCAAGGCTGGACTCTATTTACCAGGCCAGTTGGAAAAAACACAACCTGAAAATTTTTGCCGTACTTACCCCCGATGATAAGGACAACTCAAAACCGGAATGGGTTAAATTTACAAAAGAGCACAAGCTTAACGACTGGGTACATGTATATAAAACCAAGGCGATGGAAGAGGCAGATTATGCAGCACAAAAACCAGGTTTTAGGCAATTGTATGATATAACTTTAACACCCACTTTATACCTGTTGGATAAAGACAAGCATATTATTGGAAAAAAACTTACCATATTTCAAATGAATGAATTGCTTGAAATAAAATGGAAAACAAAACTTTAAAATTGTAACTACCAATGAAAGTCTTTCTATCTTTTTTTGCCTTTATACTTTCTTTTTCTGCAGTATTTTCTCAAACACTGTTTACCTACGGCAGCAATACTGTAGATAAGGAAGAATTTTTGAGAGCTTACAATAAAAACAAAACTACTGTTGAAAATAAAGAACAGGCACTGAAGGAATATCTTGACCTGTATGCCAAATTTAAACTAAAGGTAAAAGCAGCGCTTGATCAACGGCTTGATACATTGCCACAATTAACAAGCGATCTTCAAAACTTCCGGGAGCAGGTAAATGAGAGCTACATGAATAATGACAATGCTTTAAATGAGCTGGTAGATGAAGCTTTTAATTATTCGCAAAAAGATCTGCATGTTATTCATTTTTTTACGGCAATAGATGTAAACACAAGTGCAGCCGATTCGGTAAAAGCAGTTAAAGCAATGCAGGATATTTATACTGAGTTGACAGCCGGAAAAAAAGACTATGATAAACTGGCTGCCGATATTTCTGTAAAATATGTTCCGGTTAAGGCAAATGATATTGGCTACATTACAGCATTTACTGTTCCTTACGAATATGAAAAAATAATTTATGGTTTAAAAAATGGCGAAGCAGTCAAGCCCTATCGTTCAAAAAAAGGGTTGCATATTTTTAAAGTTGTTGACGAAAGAAAAAACCCGGGTAAATGGAGAGTAGCCCAAATACTTTTAGCGCTTCCTCCGGGAGATCAACCGGAAACCATTAAAGCTTTACAATTAAAGGCAGATTCCATTTATTTAAAATTAAAAGCTGGTGCCGATTTTGCAGATATGGCAAAACAATACAGCGACGATAAACTTACTTATGTATCTGGCGGCGAAATGCCGGAATTTACCAGCGGCAGGTATGAAATGCCTTTTGAAAAAGAAGTTTTTAAGCTGGCCAAAGACGGAGAAATTTCAAAACCATTTACCTCTGCTTTTGGAGTTCATATTTTAAAACGCTTAAGTGTAAAACAAAACGCTGCAGATAAAAATGATGCTGCTTACCGATATGAAATAAAACAAAAAGTATTACAGGATAGCAGGATGAATAATGCCAAAGAGCTTTTTACTAAGTCCGTACTAAAACAGGTTGCCTATAAAAGAAATACAGCTGTTAAAGATGCAGAACTGTTCCGGTATGCCGATAGCGTTTACTTAAACCCGGCCGGTTACGAAACAAAAAAATTTCCATTAAACAATAAAGTCGTTTACAGTTTTGCAAAAAATACACTTACTGGCGCCGACTGGTTAAGTTTTGTAAGAGAGTATAAAACCAATCCCGAGTTGTATAAGGGGGAAACTAATGCTGCCTTGCTGGAAAAATTTGTATCCGTTAAATCAATGCAGTATTACAAGGATAACCTGGAAAACTACAGCCCCGAGTTTCGTTACCAGATGGAAGAATTTAAAGAAGGCAATTTGCTGTTTGAAATTATGGAGAGAAAAGTGTGGAGTACTGCTATCAGCGAC
Source organism: Ferruginibacter sp. (assembly GCA_043769035.1). Taxonomy (GTDB): domain Bacteria; phylum Bacteroidota; class Bacteroidia; order Chitinophagales; family Chitinophagaceae; genus Ferruginibacter. The sequence continues at coordinate 8,579 of JAYVJU010000247.1, read as the reverse complement.
AGCAATGGTTTAAAGAAATATTACAATGAACATAAAAAGAAATACCTGTGGAATGCAAGCGCCGATGTTATTGTTTTCAGTTGCAGTAACAAAGCAACTGCTGATGAATCGTTAGCGGCATTAAGCCAGGGAAAAGACTGGAAAAAAATTACTGAAGAAAGTAATAATACCATACAAAGCGATTCGGGCAGGTACGAGTTTTCGCAAATTGCTTTGGCCGAAGGGATAAACCCTGCGCCGGGAATGATAACACCAATTACCGTTAATGCGACAGATGGTACAGCTGGTTTTATTAAAATTATTACACTGCATAAAGCCAATGAACAACGCAGCTTTGATGAAGCCAGGGGTTTGGTGATAAATGATTATCAAATAATTCTTGAAGAAAAATGGATTGAAGAGTTAAAGAAAAAATATCCTGTAAAAATTGATGAAAAAGTTTTTCAATCTTTGTTAAAATAATTTTTACACGTTTCTTACAAATAATAAAACTTGTTGGCATGGTTTTTTCGTAGGTGGTGGTAACAATAAAGGTTGTTGGTAATATATCATTACAATCTTATTTATTAATCTAAAACCAGTTTATGAAAAAAACATGCTTAGTGTTTGCAGCAATACTTGCTTTTGCAAATCTTAAATCACAAACTTATATACAGGGAGGTTTAAACCTTGCCAACATTACTAAAACCAATAATGGGCAAACTGAAAAGAATAATATTCTACCCAGTTTTAATGCAGGCATACTGGGCCGGTTTGGCCTTTCCGAAACTGTTGACCTGGAATCGGGTTTATTATTAACCGGCCGTGGTTCAAAAGCAGAAACTTATTTTAATGGTGGTGTCGATTATGTAAAAGCAAAATTCAATCCCCTGTATGTAGAATTGCCATTAAACCTTATTGTAAAAATTCCGCTTGATAAAACTTCCGGTATTTTTTTTAACGCTGGCCCATATGTAGCAGTTGGTGTAGGTGGTAAATCTAAAACTGAGTCAAAGCTTGGCCCGCTGTCTGCCTCATCTTCAAGCAGCATTAAGTTTAGTAACGATGATCCTTTTACATCGCAACAGGATGATGCAGCTTACAATAAATTAAAACGCTTTGATTTTGGAATGAATATTGGCGGAGGCTTTCAGTTTGAACATTTACTGCTTAAAGTAAATTACGGCCTTGGCTTTGCAAAAATAAATTCAACAGAAAGTAATAATACGGTTAATGATAAAAACAAATACCGTACACTAAGCGTATCTGTAGGCTTCCCTTTAAAAAAATAAAGAACAAATTTTAAAAAAAAGCCTGCGGAAATTTCCGCAGGCTTTTTTTATACGTTTTATAATGTGCTACACCAGTTCTTTTACCACATCTGCAATTATATTGGGCCGCCCTAAAGTATAATAATGCAAAACCGGCACCCCGAATTTTTTTAATTCCTGCGATTGATACAACAACCATTCGGTACCTACTTTTTCCACCTCTTCATCTGTTTTGCATTTAGCCACTTCATTGCTCAGCTCGGCAGGAAGGTCTATATGAAAAACCTTGGGCAACATGGTAAGTTGCTTTTTGGTATAAATAGGCTTTAATCCCGGAATGATTGGAACATTGATTCCCATACCCCTGCATGCTTTTACAAAAGCGTAATATTTTTCGTTATCGTAAAACATTTGGGTTACAACATAATCTGCTCCCAGGTCTACTTTCATTTTTAAATACTTCAGGTCGCTATCCATATTGGGTGCTTCAAAATGCTTTTCGGGGTAGCCGGCCACACCAACACAAAATTTAGTGTTGGAAGAGTTTTTCAGATCCTCTTCCAGGTAAACCCCCGAATTTAAATTAACTACCTGTTGCAGCAGATCGCTGGCATATTTATGTCCGGCGGGATCGGGTTCAAAGGCACTTTCATTTTTTGCAGCGTCACCTCGCAATACCAAAACATTATCAATACCCAAATAATGCAGGTTTATTAAAGCATCTTCTGTTTCGTTAATATTAAAACCACCACAAATTAAATGGGGCACCGTGTCCACACTGTATTTATTCATAATGGCTGCACAAATACTTTCGGTACCGGGGCGCTTACGCACCACTACTTTTGCAAAACTGCCGTCAGTATTCTTCTTAAATACATGTTCGCTGCGGTGGTAGGTAACATTTATAAAAGAGGGTTTAAACTCCATCAATGGATCTAAATGTTTATATAAAGACTGAATGCCTTTACCCTTAAGCGGCGGAAGGATTTCGAAGGAAACAAGCGTATCTTTTGCCTGGTTAATATGGTCTATTACTTTCATCTGTTAAATTAATTATGCAAACATAAGCAAGGCTGCAAACATTATCAAAACAGAAGGGATGTAAAAAGGTTTTGAGTAAGTGTCAGTAAGTAATGTACATTAAAAAATAACCGAAGTCTTTGAAATAAGTAGTGCCAAGCATTGCTTTACGAAATCCATAGTGCCTTACGATCCATGCGTTTTCATGGTACCATAGCTGGTCTGTAACTACGCCGGCTTTACTGCCTTCATAAAAGTTTACAGGTATATAACCAATATTGGTTGCCAATGAATCCTGTACTCCTTTTACTGTAAAATTTTCTGCCGCACCCCTGTTGAATGTATTATAACTGGTGTTCAATACTGCCGGTATTTTACAAAGTAAGTAAGGCGCATTGTTGGTATACTGATAGAGGCCATCGGCTTTTTCCTGCAATAAATAAACTGTTGTATCAACTCCTGTTTCTACAATATTCAGCCACTTTTCACCGGCAATAAGCTTCTCTTCTTTTGCCCGGTATTTTATTGTTGCAGATGTATGTATGCCACCATTTAAAGAAAGATAGGTATAGTATAAATAAGTCCACTCTGTTCCAACTTTTGGTTTTAAAACTACCGGCGGACCGGAAATACCTAAAATTTCGCCGTCTAATTCCTTTTGGCATGAGCTGATTAAAAAACAGCCTGCTGTTAACGCTATTATTATGTAACTTTTAAATCTGCCCATTGTATTTAATTATAATAAAATTAATAAAAAACGGTTAAGCTGTTGCTTTGTTTCGTTTTCTATTTAAATACCATAAACTGCTGTTAAATAAAATATGTAAACGGCGTATTTATTGCTTTACACTATTTTTGCTGCAAACTGTAACACTTGAGCCTTACAATACAAACAAAAAACCTGGTAAAAATTTATGGCAGCCGCACTGTTGTAAACAATGTTTCATTTAATGTAAAACAAGGAGAGATTGTTGGCCTGCTTGGCCCCAATGGAGCCGGTAAAACCACTTCCTTTTACCAGGTGGTGGGTTTAATAAAGCCCGATGAAGGAGAAGTTTTTTTAAATGATATTAATATTACCAAACTGCCCATGTACAAAAGGGCGCAAATGGGTATTGGTTATTTACCACAGGAGGCCAGCATTTTCCGCAAGCTGAGTGTTGAGGATAATATTACTGCTGTGCTGGAAATGACTAACCTTTCTAAAACCGGACAAAAAGAAAAATTAGAAAGTTTGCTGGATGAGTTCCGTTTGCAAAAAGTACGCAAAAACAATGGCGATACTTTAAGCGGTGGCGAAAGGCGGCGAACAGAAATTGCCCGTGCTCTGGCAGTTGATCCTAAATTTATTTTATTAGATGAGCCTTTTGCCGGTGTAGATCCAATTGCTGTGGAAGACATTCAGGCCATTGTTGCCAAACTAAAATTTAAAAATATCGGTATTCTTATTACAGATCATAACGTAAATGAAACACTGAGTATTTGCGACAGGGCTTATTTATTAATTGATGGAAAAATTTTTGAACATGGCACAGCAGAAGAGCTGGCCGGTAACGAACAGGTACGCCGCTTATATCTGGGCAGAAATTTTGAATTGAAACGAAAAGATTATTTGCATGAGGAAGCCGCAGAAGAAAAAGAAATAGAAAACTACCCTGATGAAAATAATTAAGAATAAACCCCTCTTTCCAACCAAAAAAGACAATTTATTTGTTTAAGTAACTCCATCATAACTTATTCCGTTTCATTTGTGTATTTTGCTAACAAATGAAACTGCTTTCTTCCATAATTTCCAAACTTGCACGTAACCGTTTTTGGCGTGTACAAAACTGGAGTAACCACCCGGTTGCTGCACAGCGGCAGGTTTTACAGGACCTGGTGTCGGCTGGACAATACACCGAGTTTGGCAAAAAATATAATTTCGAAAAACTATTTACTCTTAAAGAATTTAAAAAAAGGGTTCCCATATACGAGTATGATAATATAAAACCTTACATCAACCGCATGATGGAAGGCGAAGAAAATATATTATGGAATACTCCTGTAAAATGGTTTGCCAAATCATCGGGCACTACCAGCGATAAAAGTAAGTTCATTCCTATTAGCGATGAAAGCCTAGCCGATAATCATTTTAAGGCGGCTAAAGATGTACTCACCAATTACTATAATAATTTTCCGGGCAGCGATCTGCTTACCGGCAAAAGCCTTGTTGTTGGTGGCTCTCACCAGTTAAGCAAAGTAAATGAAGAAATTCAGTTTGGTGATTTAAGCGCTGTGCTGATGCAAAACTCGCCGTTTTGGGGGCAATGGATACGTACCCCTGAATTAAGTGTGGCTTTGTTAGATGAATGGGAAAATAAAATTGAACAGCTGGCGCAAATAACCGCTAATGAAAATGTAACATCGCTTGCGGGTGTACCAACCTGGACTTTGATCTTACTAAAGCGTATTCTGCAGATAAAAAATAAACAAACCATTAAAGAGGTATGGCCCAATTTAGAGTTGTATGTTAATGGCGGCGTTTCTTTTGTACCCTACAAAGAACAGTTTGATAAAATTATAGGCACTAAAATTAATTACCTGGAAATTTATAATGCCAGCGAAGGTTTTATTGCCGGGCAGGTAAAGCCCGATGACGATGGGATGTTGCTGTTTACCGAACATGGTATCTTTTATGAGTTTATGCCTGTGGAAGAACACGGTAAAGAAAATCCGGATACTGTAGGGTTGGGCCAAGTAGTAACAGGTAAAAACTATGCACTGGTAATAAGCACAACCGGCGGCCTGTGGCGTTATTTAATTGGCGATACGGTTACTTTCACTTCATTAAATCCTTATAAAATAAAAGTAAGCGGCCGGCTGAAGCATTATATGAATGCTTTTGGCGAAGAAGTGATTGTTGACAATACCGATAAAGCCATTGCCATTGCCTGCGAAAAAACCAATGCCATGGTAAGTGATTATACAGCAGCGCCGGTTTATTTTAGTGAGAACAGTAATGGTGCTCACGAATGGTTGATAGAGTTTGAAAAAAAACCAGTTAATATTACCGCATTTACTTACGAACTGGATAATGCTTTAAAAGATATTAATAGTGATTATGAAGCCAAGCGGCATAAGGACATAGCATTACGCCTGCCTATTATTCATGTATTGCCTGAAGGAAGTTTTACTGAATGGCTGAAAAGTAAAGGTAAATTAGGTGGGCAGCATAAGGTGCCGAGGTTAAGTAATGAAAGAATAATATTGGAAGAGATAAAACAAATAACGAAATTTGCAGAATGAAAATTAAAAGCCTTCAACTCAAAAACTTTAAACGGTTTACCGACTTGACATTGCAGGATATTCCTGATAATGCTAAATTGGTTTTATTGATTGGAAGTAATGGGAGTGGGAAGAGTAGTGTGTTTGATGCGTTTGAGAAATATTCTACACAATTTTCTCAATATTCAAATTATTTTCATGTAGATAAGAATTATTATTCAAAAGACCCCTCGAAGGAACCCAGTATATTAATTAATAATGACGAAAATGGTAAGATTTCAAAAACGAATTTCTATGGAAGGTCAAGTTTCAGGCAAATTCCAAAACTAACAAGAACTAGTTTAGGTAATTCTACTTTTAATATAGATGATAATTCTGATAGACCAACGTCTTTTATAGAAAGAGATTTACGATTTGAAAATGACATTGAACATATTTTGGGTAAGTTATTAAAAGAGTTTTTTAGAACAACTGATGATAAATTAGAAATAAAAAAAACAATCATCGATCCAATCAATGATTCCTTAAACAGGATTTTTAATACAGAAAATGGTACAAAATTACAGCTAATTGAAATTATACCACCATTAGAGGGTCGAATAGCTGAAATTAATTTTAAAAAAGGGGAGTCTTTATTTCACTATAATTACCTAAGTGCAGGTGAAAAAGAGGTTTTTAATATTTTGATAAACCTTGTTGCCAGAAGAGAGTATTATACTGATACCATATTTTTCTTTGATGAAATTGATTTGCACCTTAACACAAAGCTCCAATATAATTTTATTAAAGAAATTATTGAAAACTGGATTCCAGACAATTGTCAATTCTGGACAGCTTCCCACTCTTTAGGCTTTATACAATATGCCAAAGAAAGCGAAGAGGCTGTAATATTTGATTTTGATGACTTAGATTTTGATTATCCAAGAATTTTGGTTCCAGAAGCTAAGGATAATCCTGACATTTATGAAATAGCAGTAAATAAAGAATTGCTCTCAGCTCTTTTTAAAGACTATACAATATATTTTGTAGAAAACAAAGACAAGAGTTATTATAGTGCACTAAATATCCCTCATGTATTGTTTGTGCAGTCAAATAATAAAAAGAGCGTTTACCACAAAACAAAAAATGGTGAGTTTAATGGCATCATCGACAGAGATTTTCTTAGCGATAATGATATTCAGGAAATTGAGCAACAATATCAAAAACTTAAAGTTTTACGCTTTTACTCAATCGAAAATTACTTATACCATCCAGATAATCTTAAGGAATATTATTATTCTAAAAACACTCCTTTTGATAAATCTGATTATGTCCAATCAATCGCAAATGAAAAGGAAAAAATAAAAGCAGATATGTTTCGTAGCCTTGCTTTGATTAGGACTACATATTCATTTTTTGAAGAACCCGAGCATAACAAAAATCCAAATAGGAAACGCTTTCAGAACGAATCAGAAAATCTGGCACAAGTAGCTGAGTTAGAAAAATGTCTTAACAGTAGTAATTTTGACGATTTTTATAAAGTCTTTCCAATGAAAGATTATACAACTCAATTAAAAGAGAGACAAAATATTTCAAAATCAGATTTAGCAAAAACTAATTGGTTTAAAACACAAATAGAAAATATAATTAAATGAAACTTCTCGAAGGAAAAACAGCCATTGTAACCGGCGCAGCCCGTGGTATTGGTGAGGCAATTGCTTTAAAACTTGCAGAACATGGTGCTAATATTGCTTTTACTTATGTAAGTGATGGCAGTGCCGGAAAAGCAACTGCACTGGAACAAAAATTAATTGCACTGGGCGTAAAAGCAAAAGCCTATAAAAGTAATGCCGGCGATTTTGCAGCCTGCGAAGTTTTTGTAACCAACGTATTAAAAGAATTTGGCACTGTAGATATCTGTGTAAATAATGCCGGTATATCAAAAGATAATTTATTGCTGCGTATGACGCCGGAACAATGGGATGAAGTAATGACCATTAACCTGAAAAGCGTATTTAACATGACCAAACAGGTCATCCGCCCAATGATGAAAGCAAAAAGCGGAAGCATAATAAACATGAGCAGTATAATTGGCGAAATGGGCAATGCCGGGCAAAGCAGCTATGCCGCCAGTAAAGCCGGTATTATTGGTTTTACAAAAAGTGTAGCTAAAGAACTCGGCAGCCGCAACATCCGTTGCAATGCTATTGCGCCGGGTTTTGTTGAAACCGATATGACCAGTTATTTAAAAGAAGGCGAGGGCTCCGAAAAATATAAAGCAGGTATTCCGCTGGGGCGATTTGCCAGTGCAGAAGATATTGCCAACGTTACCTTGTTTTTGGCAAGCAATTTAAGCAGCTATGTTACAGGCCAAACAATAAGTGCCTGCGGCGGATTAAATATTTAAACTGTTGAACAATATTAAACAGCCGGTGTTATATAGCTAAACGCCGGTTTTATTTTTACAATTTTTTGACAATTTTTTTTTGCAAAGTTTTACCAAAGGTGTTTTCTTTGCGGCACTGATGAAACAGCTTTTAACTATATTACTTTTACTGGTCACAGCATTTTATGTGCTGCCCCTTAGTAATAACCTGGCAGCTGAAAATGAAATTGCCTGCAAATGTGTTGAAAAAAACACTGATGAAAACACCAAAACAGAAAAAGAAAATCAAAAAGAATTTTTAGCTGGTACAGGTTTTTTATATACTGCCAAATTTTATGCTGCACCTCTTGTACCTGTAAATATATATGCAGCATTACCGGTACATTATACTGTAGAAACTCCCCCGCCAAATAATATTTAAGCCTCTCCCTATTAAGGTTTCCATCTTACTGTATTTATATAACCACACAAAAAGGTTATATTTCTATTTTAATTAAACTTTTATAATTGTAATTATGAAGTACAAGGTTAATCCTGTTGCCAGGATACTGAAACTGGTATCTCTTGAAAAAAAAGAAATCTCTCAAATTTATTTTTACGCCATTCTGTATGGCATTATTATGCTGGTAATACCGGTGGGCATACAGGCATTAATTTCATTTGCACAAACGGCCACCATT
>JAYVJU010000246.1:0-23170 GCA_043769035.1 Ferruginibacter sp. | reverse complement strand
TCAAATAACTGAATGGCTTGTTTTAATTCATTAAAACGATTTTCTGCTTCAGTCAAACGTTTTTCGTTGATGGCGTAGCCCTTTACCAGGTAATCTTTTAAGCGCTGGGTGGCCCATTGGCGGAACTGAATACCTCTTTTGCTGTTTACACGGTAACCAATTGAAATTATTACATCTAAGTTGTAGTGATCTATATTCCTGGTGATGTTTCTTTTCCCTTCCCTGCGAACTGTTCGGAATTTCCGAACAGTTGATTCGGTATCTAATTCAGTAGACTCAAATATATTAGAAAGATGTTCGCTGATATTGGCTTTACTGGAATCAAATAATGCAACTAACTGAGCCTGGCTGAGCCACACGGTATCCGATTCAAACTTTACTTCAATTTGCGTTTCGTTGTCTTTGTCCTTATATATTTCTATTTCGTTCATGCTATAATTGATTTTGAACTGTTGCGTTTTTTGCAACAGTTGCCATTGTATCCAATTCCTCCTCGCTGAACTTGTAAGGAATACTTACAAGTTGAATTTTATTTCCTAAATCCCCGGTAGTTGCGTATGCTATATTTTTCAACAGTCAAGGATTACTTGACAATTGAATTTAATACTTTTATAGCAATCGTTTCTTAAATGCCTTTTTCTTTTGCTGATTGGCTGCCCGGCCGGAATGTTTACAGCCTGGCATAGTGTGAGAGGGGCCGGGTTTGCCGGTAAGCAGGCCTTAGCCTTGGTTTGTGGTACACACGAAACAGTTTATAATTCTTTCGTTTTCTGCCACGAAATCTGAGGCTAAGTAAACTTGTGGGAGCAGCAGCAGCCCTAAAACTTTTTCAGCTGTTCCCCAATGATGTTCCTTGCTTTTTCTTTCAGTGGATAATCAAAACTGCCCATCGAAGATTCGATGCGTATGGAATTAATGGTTCCTGTTTTTATCTTTTCGATAGCGGTGGAAGACAAGGTATAAAAAGCAAAGAGCCAGCAGCCATACCCCAACGAAGATTTTTTAGAGCTGTAATCAGAACGGCTGGGCAAACTGATCGCTGATCCATCACTCATCATCAATTGGGCCGATTGGCCGGCATAGATCGAGAAACTATTGGTACGCCCCGTTTGTATAGAAAACTCCAGTGCAAAACCAGTGCTGTATTTTAATACGGTGCTTTTAAGGTAATCGCCTACGGTGCTTTGTTTATTACGGCCTGTTCCATAAGTATCGCCGGCAGAAACATACAGCCGTTCTTCGGTAGTATAAAACACCGTATCGCCGCTTTCTTTGTTGATATCATATTTTAATTTTCGCTGGGCAAAGGCGGTTGTTTGCAGCAGCAGTAAAAAAAAGACAACAACTTTCATGAGGATGGTTTTGTTGGGTAAAGGTAGGGATCTTCAAGACTTTTTTTTTGCCCAGGTTCGTGGCAACTAAACAGGTTTACAATTCTTTCTTTTTCTGCCACAAACCGAGGGCAAGAGATTAATTGAAACAGGCACCAAATAATATTTTACTCCTCCGCTGCTAAAGTTAATAAATCATTTGCTGCATACATTACTGGTTTTTTTGTAAATGCCTCTTTTAATACCGCCTGCAATAGTTGCTGTGCCTGTGCTTGGCTTTGGGCTACCTGCTGTTCTAACTCATTTGTCATTTGTAATAATTGCTGCACTTTGGTTACTATGCGGTGTTGTTCGGCAAGTGGGGGAAGAGGAACCAGCGTATTTGTTAGTTGAGTTTTATTTATGGATGCAAGGTTTGTAGTTTGTTTAGAACAACTCTCAAAATATCTTCTAGCAACCGGACTATTTAAAAATAATTCGGCCCAATGATTTGAGATGTGACCATAAAATCTAATTCTGAAAATATGGTTTTGATGAATGCATGGCTTTACTTCTGCATTCCATATTGCACAGCGACCAACTTTATCCCAATCTCCACCTTCTATCATTACCAAATCACCATTTTTCAATGCATACTTTTCTATTTCAGATTTGGGAACAGCTAATTCTTTCAAATGAGTTATGTCTACATATCCTCTCTGCACATTTGCTACTCTTAGGTAGGGAACTTGTATTAATTCTTCTTTATAAGTTTTACCAAGTGTTACGCCACTTACTAAATTTATAATTTCACCCAACCTGCACCACACCCAACCTTTTGGTAACTCAAATGGTATTTCATCTTTAGTAATGGGGGGTAACTCTTTTTCTTTTTTTAGTTTACCTGCTGCAATTAGTTGTTGCTTTTCGGCTTTTATGCGTTGTAATAATTTTTCGGCAGGTTCGTCATTTTTATTTTGTGGGGTAAGTTTGCCTTGTACTGCTTCTTGCAAAATGGCCTGGCGGAGTTGTTGTAGGTGGGTTTGTTGTTGATTGCATTCTTCTAGGGCTTCAAATAGATTAACCCCTAGTGATTGATATTTTTTTATCTTTTTCTCAACTTGGTTGTTGAAATAAATTTTTTCCTTGAGTTGATTTGTTTTTAAATCATTCAAGAATTCAATTATTTTTAATTGGGTTCTTTTGGGAGGAAATGAAAAACGCAACCCTTCAATTTGCGAATTACCTACATTGGGTTGAGCACCGCCATAACCCAAATTTTTTACTTTATCCTGAATACCACGGGCAAGCCAATAGACATATTCTGATTCAAATTCTTTTTTACTAATTAAAACAAATTTCCCCACTCTTTGATTAAGGTATAATTTCCCTAAACCTTCTTGCACAATTGCTAATTTCCCAATTGTTCCTCCTGTCATTGCAATAATAATATCGCCTGAAAATAATTCAAACTTATCAAAAGCTTTGTCTTCTTTATAATATCTTACTGATGACAAATCAATTTTTTCATCTTGAAAATCAGAAATTCTAATAACAGGAATACCTTCATTTCTATATTCATTTGCTTTAAATGAATAACCACCTTGAACCCTAATGTGGTTTGCAAGAGGCTCCAAAGGGAATTCATCTGCTAATGCCTCATTTATCAATGATATATATGTCGGGATATTATTGAAGAATACATTTTGCCAAATCATAACTCTGCTTTTAACTGTTCCAGCAAATCATGACTACGGCTAAAACTTTTATTTAATAATTCAATTAATTCTTTACTACTAAAACTTTGTTGTTCTTTCGTAGCTTTTGGATTTTTAATATCCAAATTATAGTTGCGTTGTTTTATTTCGTCAACACTCACCTTCCAGGCATATTCATTTTCTTCTCTTTTCTTCCACCATGCTTTTTCTAAATCAAACTCTTTAATATTAATCGGCTTGGTTTTGTTGTACATCTTTACTCCATCCGGGTAAGGGTGTTCAAAGTACCAAACCTCTTTAGTGGGTTTGCCTTTTGTAAAAAACAACAGGTTGGTTTTAATACCGGTGTATGGTGCAAACACGCCATTGGGTAGCCGCACAATGGTATGCAGGTTACATTTTTCCAAAAGGTTTTCTTTTATACGTGTGGCCACGCCCTCGCCAAATAAAAAACCATCGGGCAATACCAGTCCGCAGCGGCCTTCGTCTTTTAATAAATGTATTATCAGTGCCATAAACAGGTTGGCGGTTTCCCTGGTGCGGTACGTTAACGGAAAATTATTTTCCACGCCATCTTCTTCCATACCGCCAAAAGGCGGGTTGGTAATAATTACATTTACCCGGTTGGCTTCGGTCCAGTTGGCCCAGGCTTTGTTTAATAAATTATCATGGTCAATAGTGGGTACTTCTATACCATGCAAAATTAAATTGGTAGTGGCCAGCATGTGGGGCAAGGGTTTTTTCTCCACGCCTTTTATACCGTTTTGTAATTTATCCCTGTCTTCCAGCGTTTTTACTTTGCTGTTTTTTTCAATAAAGTCAACCGCATTTATTAAAAAACCACCGGTACCGCAGGCAGGGTCTAAAATAGTTTCGCCCAGTTTAGGCGCAATCATTTCTACTAAAAATTGTGTTACCGGCCTGGGGGTGTAAAACTCGCCGGCATTGCCAGCACTTTGCAGGTCTTTTAATATCTGCTCGTAAATATCATTAAAAGCGTGGCGGTCGCTTTTAGATTTTAATTGTATATCGGTATTTATTTTATTAATTACCTGGCGCAGCAGCGTGCCGCTTTTCATGTAATTGTAACTGTCTTCAAAAACATCCCTCACCATTTTAGCGGCATCTTTATTATTACGCAGCTTCATGGTTTTTAAAGTGGGGAACAGGCTGTTGTTTACAAAGTCTAACAATTCATCACCCGTCATGCCTTCTTCATCTGCCGCCCACTCCCGCCAGCGCAGGTCTTTGCGTATGGGGCTTTTGTAATCGTCACGGGTTATTTCCCAATCTTTTTCTTTTTCGTCAAATATTTTTAAAAACAGCATCCAGCCCAGTTGGCTAATGCGTTGTGCGTCGCCATCTACACCGGCGTCTTTACGCATGATGTCTTGTATTGATTTTATGGTGGAGGTAAGGTTACTCATTTACTGTGGTATTGATTGTATTTTGTTATCTCTTCGTTTACTTCGTTTTTTAATTCTTCTTCGGTAGGCAAATACAATTTGTATTTGGAGGCAAACAGTTGTTTGCTTTCTTTTAGCACCGAGTATTTTACAATGGTTTCATTTTTTTGAGAGCAGAGGATAATGCCAATGGTGGGGTTATCGGTATCGGTTTTTTCATGCTCCTGCCAGTAGCGTACATACAAATCCATCTGGCCAATATCCTGGTGGGTAAGCTTGCCCAGTTTTAAATCTATCAGCACAAAACATTTAAGTATATAATTGTAAAACACCAGGTCAATATAAAAATGATCATCCTCTGCACTGATGCGTTTTTGCCTTGCCACAAATGAAAAGCCTTTGCCCAGCTCTAAAATAAAATGCTGCAGTTTGCTTATGATGGCTTCTTCAATATCTTTTTCGTAAAAGCTGGTATTGGGTGGCAGTTGCAAAAACTCCAGCACATAGGGGTCTTTAATAAAATCTAATGGCGATGCTTTTTCTGCTCTTTTGCCGGCTTCTTTTTTTACACCTTTTTTATTTTTAGAACTCAGGATGCGTTCGTAAGTGAAGGTATTTATTTGCCGCTCCAAAGCACGGGTGCTCCAGTTGCTTTCGGCAGCTTCGTTCATGTACCAGGTACGGGCAGCTTCATTTTCTACTCTCATTAAAAGGCGGTAGTGTGTCCAGGTTAATTCCCTACGCAGTGCGTTGGATATTGTAAATTCGGAACTCAGTGCGTTCCGTTTTTTAGATTGGTCACTCACTGCGTGACTTTTTTGAGATATCCGACGCACTGCGTAGGATATTGGCTGTGATGAAAAAGCCAAATAAAATTTTCTGAAATTTTCAAGGTTATCAACGGAAAAGCCATTGCCAAAATCTGATGTTAACTTTACGGACAGGTCTTTCAAAAGATACTTTCCATAGCCTGCTTTTTTTTTGCCCTGCTGTTCATCTTCCACTATGCGCCTGCCAATTTCCCAGTAAGCCAGCACCATGGTAAAGTTAACCGCACGGTAAGCTGTTTGCCTTGCCTGCTGCAGTATGCTTTTTATTTGGCTGTATAAATTGTCTTTTTTTACCGGCTTCATGTTTGGTTGCTTATGCAAATTGGTACAATTGTTTTTGCAGCTCTTTTACTGCTGCTGCATATTTTTCTTTGCTGCCAAATAGTTCAATAATTTCTCTTGGCGTACCAAAATTAGTTAAAGGGTCAATAGAAAGCACTTCTGTATTTTCGATAGTAACAATGCCTTCATCAGCATATTTATCTAATAAAGCTTCTAATACTTTTTTTGCCTGTTCGCCATATTTAGTAAAGTAATTGCGCTTTTTTACATTGTTGGCTCTTTCCTTTCTGGTTAATGGCGGTTGGTCATAAGCCACATGACATATCAAATCAAACAGATCTAATTCTTTATCTACCGCCTCCTGCAAAGCATTTACCATTACACCCTGCTCTTCCAGTTCTTTTATAATAGCTGCTTTTTTTTCTGTATCATTCCATTTATTTAAAAAATCTTTTAGCGTGGCAAATTGGTTTTTAATAATTTCTTTGGTATGGTCTTTTAAACTTACGGTTATAGGTTTACCATCGTTATCAAAATACATTTCTCTGGAAATGAGTACCGATACATCAACTCCATTTACATAAAATTTTGCCGGTCTTTCTCTTGCAATGGTATTTAAATCGTTTTCGGGATAGCGCACCGGTTTCCTTATTTTTATTTCATCGCCGGTTACATTATCAATTATAGGATCGGTTAAATCTTCTTCTTCATCTTCTATGCTGGTTAAGTCATCATCCTCTCCAACTTCTTTAATGCGTATTGGCGGGCCATCAAAATCTTCATCGGCAAATAAGTCGGTTACATTTCTAAAATCAAGAATGGTAAAATATAATTTATCAAAGTCTTCTCTTATTCTTGTTCCTCTGCCAATGATTTGTTTAAACTCCGTCATGCTGCCGATGTTGCTATCCAACACAATTACTTTGCAGGTTTGCGCATCCACACCGGTACTCATTAATTTAGAAGTGGTAGCAATAACGGGATATTTTTCTTCTACATTTATAAAATTATCCAGTTCTCTTTTGCCTTCATCATTATCGCCGGTAATCTGCATAATGTATTTGTAATTCTCCATTACAAGGTCGGCATTATGTTTAGCTAAGGCAGAACGCATACGTGCAGCATGGTCAATATCCACACAAAAAACAATAGTTTTAGAAAACCTGCCTGCACCTTTTAAAAATTCCGTTATCTTTTTTGCAACGGTGTCTGTTCTTTCATCAATTACAATGTTGCGGTCAAAATCTTTGCGGTTGTATATCCTGTCTTCTATTTCATTGCCATCTTTATCTAATTTACCTTTCTCCGGTCGCCATCCTTCTAAATCTATATTCAATCCAATTCTTACTACACGGTAAGGTGCCAGAAAGCCATCATTAATTCCCTGCTTTAATGAGTAAGTATAAATTGGGTCGCCAAAATATTCTATGTTACTAATTTCATTTGTTTCTTTTGGCGTGGCCGTTAAACCAAGATGTGTGGCACTTTTAAAATACTCCAATATTTCCCGCCACGCACTGTCATCTTTAGCACTTCCACGATGGCACTCATCAATAATTATTAAATCGAAAAAATCGGGACTGAACTGTTTGTAAATATTGGCTTCTTCTTCAGTACCAGATACGCCCTGGTACAAGGCTAAATAAACTTCGTAGCTTTTATCAACCTGCCTGTTTTTTACCCAAGTCATCTTATCGCCAAAGTGGCGGAAGTCGTTATTTTTTGTTTGAGAGATCAATACATTTCTATCTGCTAAAAAAAGAATACGCTTTTTAACTTTAGCTTTCCATAACCGGTATACAATTTGAAAGGCGGTGTAAGTTTTACCGGTGCCGGTTGCCATTACTAATAAAATCCTGTCTTGCCCTTTGGCAATAGCATCAATAGATTTATTAATAGCAACTTCCTGATAATATCTTGGTTTTCTTCCTGAGCCATCGGTAAAATATTCCTGCGAAATAATTCTTTCCTGCTCGGCAGTAACAATGCCTTTGTAAATTTTAAAACTACTCCATAATTGTTCCGGCGTGGGAAATTCATGTAAGGCCAGCTCTGTTTCAATGCTTGTATCAGCTTTTGTTCTGTCGTGAAATAAAAATCCATCGCCATTGCTGCTGAACACACAGGGAATGTCTAAAATTCTGGCATAATCCAATACCTGTTGTATTCCTGCATTAACAGTGTGATTATTATCTTTTGCTTCAATAATTGCAATGGGATTGGAATGATAATATAAAATGTAGTCTGCTCTTTTTCTTTTTCCTCTTGCCGTCAATTTGCCACGAACAAATATTTTCCCGTCTGTAAAGGAAACTTCTTCCAATACTTGTGTATCAATATCCCAGCCAGCAGCTCTTAAAGCAGGTGTGATGAATTTGGTGCAAATATCTCTTTCTGATAATGATTTTTTATCCATTCTTACTGCCGGTATTCAATTTTGAAAAATACAACTTAAAAATCATGTATAAGTAAGAATTCTATAATTGTTTAATTACGAAGTATGCAAAACAAAACCCTCTCTACCAAAGTATATAAGTAACCGTATTTACCAGCTGGCGCATGGCACCCGATTTTAATCCGCCGCCATAGCCCTTGGGGTCGTGGGAGGTGTACCAGGTATAATTAAAACTGCCGATGCTTTTTATTTTGCCTTTAATAAGTGCATCATCAAAAGAGGAGTAGTAAGTAATGGCAGTATTGCCCACTGTTTTCAGTTTGCCTTTAAAAGATTCATTATCGAAAGAAGTGTAGTACCCAAAGGCAGTAGCGCTCATGTTCTTTATTTTTCCGCTCAGCAGTTTATCATCAAAATGGGTATAGTAATCAAACAGCAGGCTGCCGATAGTTTTTATTTTGCCGGTCTTTACAGCAAATTCGCCGGAGCCATAATAGGTGATGGTAGTTGTGCCAATACTTTTTACTTTGCCCTGGTAGGCAGAGTCGGCTTCGGGGCCATAATAATCTACCCGGCCCATATAAGGCAGCAGTTTGGGTGCATAATAATTATTGCTGAACAAAGATTGTTCTTCTGTTCCCCATTCCAGCGCTTTTCCATCACCCGAAATGCGTATCAACACATTCTGCCCCGTTGTTACCGAAAACCAGGCAAGGTTGGTGGCATAGGTATAAGTTACCTGGCTCAACTGCTGCGTAAAAGCGCTATTGAAAAAACATAAAAAAAATATAGTGGAATAAAACCGTTTCATTGTTGTAGTAGCTGTTTACAAAAATAAAATTAATACGTTGAGCTAAAAAAATCTTTTAAATGTTACATTCTGTCTATGCTTCGATAAGCTGCTTTTAAAGAGTTGAAATACAGTTTATACAAAACTGAACTTAGCCACTAAGACACAAAGAAAAAACTTCGTTTTAATTCACTGCGTGAATTTTTTATTGCCACTGAGGCACAGAATGCACGGAATAAAATCATTCTCTCTTCAGTGCTTCTGTGTTTCTGTGGCAAATAATTTGCTGCGTAGCAGCAACCTTAATGCCTTGATGCAATATTTTTTTTCGTAGCTAAGCTGAGAAAAATTTTCTTTTATGCCTACTTACTTTCTTTTACCAGCTTTCTTAAAATAACCCATTGCTTTAAAGCATCTCTTGCATCTACAGCAGGGTAGCCCATTACTTTACCACCGTCGGGCACATCGTTAATTACACCGGAGTTACCGCCTACGGTAACGCCATTGCCAAGTGTTACATGGTCACTTATTCTTGCACCGCCGCCAATAAGTACGCCATCGCCAAGAGTAACAGAACCGGCCAGTCCGCTGGCGCCGGCCATAATGCAGCAGCGGCCCATTTTACTGTTGTGGCCAATCTGTATCAGGTTATCAATTTTACAACCATCACCTACAATGGTACTGCTGAATTTGCCACGGTCAACACAACTGTTGGCACCAATTTCCACACCATTACCAATAACCACGTTGCCAATATGCGGTATCTTAATTAATCCTTTTCCATCGGGGCTGGGCCTAAAGCCGAAACCATCGGCACCAATACTTACATTGGGGTGCAGTATGCAGTAGCTGCCAATTATACAACGCTCTCTTAATACCACGCCGGGCCAAAGGGTGGTGTTAGTACCAATGCTGGTATCATCAAGCACTGTAACATTGGGGTATAATATGCTGCCGTTGCCAATCCTAACGCCTGCACCAATATAACAGCCTGCGCCAATTTTGCAGCCGCTACCAATTTTTGCAGTAGCATGTATTACAGCTGTGGGGTGTATATCAGTTTCAAAAACAGGAGGGGCTTCCACAAAAAGTTCCAACAGCTCGGCCATGGCAATGTCGGCATTTTTTACTTTTATAAAGGCACGGTTGTCGCCGGGTTCCAGTACAATATCGTTATTAATGATGGCGGCACAGGCTTTGGAACTTTCCCATGATTTTGCATATTTTTTATTGCCGATAAATGTGATCTGTTCGTTACTGGCCTGTCCTAATTCTTCGGGGCCGGTTATGGTTTGCGTGGTGTTACCCACTAATTCGCCTTTTAAAATGTCGTTGATCTGCTGAATGCTGTAGCGTTTCATGTAGTAAGTTTAGTTAGATATTGTTAAGTATATTATCAGGCAAATTATGCGAATTTGATGAGTATTCCTTGTGCTGGCAATAATTAGTTGGAGCTGAATAAAATGATTTGTTGCCTTATATTTTTGATAAGACAATAATATCTTTTGTTTCCAGTATTTGTTTTTTGCTGCCTTTGGTTGCGGCATTTATCATGGCCTGGCCCAGTTGTTTTAAAGTGCAGAAATAACCGGGCATCAATGCTTTCATTGGCGGTATCAGCCAGCCAAAATATTTATAAATACCCAGTGTATTTTTCAGGCCCTTTGTGGGTTGCAAAACTGCGGGGCGAAAATTGTATTCTTTTTTAAAAGGGAGCTTTGCCAGGTCGTTTTCGGTTCGGCCTTTTACCCTTGCCCACATCAGTTTGCCCTTGGTGGTACTGTCGGTGCCGCTACCGGAAATATAACAGAAGGTCATATTGTTATTGAGCTTAGCCAATGTTTCGGCAACATGCATTGTTAAAGTATAGGTAAGGCGGTAATACACGGCCTCTCTTTTACCAACAGATGATACGCCCAGGCAAAAAAAGCAGGTGTTATAATTTTGCAACTGGCTTTCAACAGGCTGCAGGTTAAAAAAATCGGTATGAACAATTTCTTTTAGTTTGGGATGTGTAATGCCGCAGGGTTTACGGTTAATTACCAATACGGCTTCTACATCGTTATGTTGCAGGCATTCGTGCAATACACCTTCGCCTACCATGCCTGTAGCGCCTGTAAGTATTATCCTTAGTTTTGTTGCTGATTGATCTTCCATAGTTTTAAAGTTAAACCTTGCTGAGGTTTAATATACCTGCACCAATCTATACAAATACCATACCCTTAATAAAATACGGGGCAACGATGAATGAAAAAGTATGGATACAAAACCGGTTGCCTAAACAGGATAATATGCTTAGCAATATTGCTGTATTTGGTAAATGAAAATAGTATCATCTGTCCTGCTAAAGATGTATTTTTTCGTTATCAATACACAGTCAAATGGTAAGATATTCCATTAAATCAGTAAAACCTTCCATTGAATACCCTGCGTTACTGAACTACTTTGTATTCCCGAAATTGCAGTATTGTATTGCTTTAAATTATAAGGAGATAACGATTGTAAAATAAATACATAACCGGATAAATCATTCCCTGTTTATATTCAATCATTCGTTCTCTGCCAGGTATTGTGCTTACTGCCCATTTTGTAAATTAAAAATAAAACCGGATTGCTGCTACCATGTTTATAAAAAAATACTTCGAGGCATTTGAGTTAAACGATACCCGTACTACCAAAGGCAGAACGATTACCGAAACCGATATTGTGATACATGCCGGCCAGTCAGGCGATTTTTTTCCTCATCATATGGACGAAGAATGGTGCAAGACCCAGCCATTTAAAAAGCGTATTGCTCATGGCACACTAATATTTACTGTTGCCGTTGGCTTAACAGCAGATATGGTAAATGAAGTAGCCATGACCTATGGTTACGAAAGGCTGCGTTTTATTAAACCGGTATTTATCAACGATACCATCAGCGTAACCATCACCATAAAAGATAAAAGAGATCATAAAAAACCGGAATACGGACTGGTGACCGAACCTATTGAAGAAGCGACTGAAGTAAATATTTTGCAAAAGGCTTTATACAAAAACGATACTGCTGCATGAATCAAAAAAAATTCGATATAAAAAAGTTCCAGTCACTGATTGCATTACTATTGTTATGTATTGTACTCAGTGTGTTGACGGATAAATTTTTCACTGCTGAAAATGGATTGAATGTATTAAGACAAGTTGCAGTGAATGCCTGTATCGCCACCGGTATGACGTTGATTGTTTTAACCGCAGGTATTGATTTATCGGTTGGTTCTGTCTTGGCATTATGCGGTGCAGTTACTGCCGGACTTTTTAAAAATGGATTGGAATTTGTATCTGCCGATTTATATATTGGCTTCACCGTACTAGGTGCTATATTCGGCGGATTATTGCTTGGTGCATTGCTCGGTTGGTTCAATGGATTTACGGTTACCAAATTTAATGTACCGCCATTCGTAGCTACACTGGCTATGCTTACCATTGCCAGAGGATTCACCATGCTCTATACAAAAGGCCATCCCATCAGCAACCTCGGAAAAGATTTTGCATTCATCGGTGCAGGTTCATTCATTGGTATTCCCATTCCGGTTTGGGTTGCAGTTGTTGTAGTAGCAATTGCCGTCTTTATCACACAAAAAACAAAACTTGGCAGATATATTTATGCGATTGGTGGTAATGAACAAGCTGCCAAACTATCCGGCATCAATATTAAAAAAGTAAAGATGACGGTGTATGCCATTGCAGGTGGATTGGCAGCAATCGGTGGTATTATTGTTACGGCCCGGTTAGATTCTGCACAGCCCAACGCTGGTGTCAGTTACGAACTGGATGCCATTGCAGCGGTGGTGATTGGCGGCACATCGTTAAGCGGTGGCAAAGGCAGTGTGTGGGGCACCGTGATGGGAGCAATTATTATTGGTGTGTTGAATAATGGATTGGTATTGCTGAATGTGTCACCCTTCTGGCAACAGGTGGTAAAAGGCGGCGTAATTTTATTAGCGGTGATAATTGATAAAATAGGGGAGAAAAAAGATTAATTTTTTGTGTTACCAGCAGCAGTGCTACTATCATCGGCCCTTGCGTCGCACTCTTGTACAACATTAACACAGATGAACAAATACAGATAACCGCAAAGTACGCAAAGAGAATACAGCGCAAAGAACGCAAAGCCTTTGTATCCTTTGCGAATACCTTAGCGGTCTTTGCGGTAAAAAAATATGGCAGACAAAAAATTCATATTAGCAATAGACCAGGGCACCAGCTCCACCAAATCATTAATCTTTGATGATAAGGGGCAAGCCATTGCCAAAGGCTCAGAAAATTTGTATACACAATATTTGGCCGATGGATTTGTAGAGCAAGACCCCGAAGGCATTTATCAGAACGTATTGGCATCAGTACAAAAATGTTTACAACAATTCAACGAAAACGGTTTTGCCACAAAAGACATTGCAGGCATTGGCATCTCCAACCAACGGGAAACATTTGTCGTATGGGATAAAGAAGGCAAGTCGTTGCATAATGCAGTAGTATGGCAATGCAAACGCAGTGTTCAAATTTGTGAGGAACTAAAACAAAAAGGGTTATCACAAACCATCAATCAAAAAACCGGGTTAGTTATTGACCCTTATTTTTCAGCTACCAAACTCATCTGGTTGGTGAAAAATAATGAAACCATAAAGGCTGCTATACAAAATGGTAATGCCTTTTTTGGAACGATTGACACCTGGTTGTTATACAAACTCACCAATGGAAAAGAATACGCCACCGATTATACTAATGCATCCCGTACATTATTATTCAACCTGCATACATTACAATGGGATGATGAATTGATTGCTGCATTTGGTTTAACAGGAATTAATCTTCCGCTAATAAAATCATCGTCGGCTGCATTTGGAGAAACAACACTTAACGGACTTGTAGCAACTACAATACCAATTACTGCACTCATCGGCGATTCCCATGCCGCTGCTTTTGGCGAAGGCTGTTTTGAAAAAGGCACGGCCAAAGCCACCATGGGTACAGGTTGCAGCATTTTGATGAATATTGGTGAGAAAACGGTGCAATCAAAAAATGGAATGGTCACTACTATTTGCTGGAGCATGGAGGGAAGAGTTGACTATGCATTGGAAGGTGTAATAGTAAGTTGCGGTGCCACCATCGAATGGCTGAAAAAAGAATTAAATTTATTTGCAGATAGTAAGGAAACGGAAGCAATGGCAAATGCTGTAGCTGATAATGGAGGAGTATATCTTATACCAGCTTTCAGTGGACTTGGCTCACCACATTGGGATATGGAACGTAAAGCATCAATAACAGGAATGAGTTTTGGCACTACAAAAAATCATATTGTAAGAGCCGCATTAGAATCCATTCCGTATCAGATTAAAGATGTGATTGTGGCTATGGAAAAGGATGCTGCTCTTGAATTGAAAGAATTAAATGCTGATGGCGGTATTACTGGCAATGGATTTGTGATGCAGTTTTTAACTGACTTGCTGAATAAGCAAGTTGCCAGTAGTGGAATGCCCGACGTATCCGCATTAGGAGCTGCCTATTTAGCAGGCTTACAAGTTGGTGTATATAAAAGTATTGATGTATTACGTAAATTAAATGCAGATAAGAAATATCATCAGGCACATTTGGGAAACAGTACAGCACAGCGAGGATATGAAGGCTGGATGAAAGAAATAAGTAATAAGTGAAAGCAAAAAAAGCTATACCAATTTTAACGAAGCCCTTTGTGCTTCTCTGTGCCTTTGTGTCTCTGTGGTTCAATGTATCGGCACAAACTAAGCCAATGCTCTTAAAGCAATCCTCTTTCAAACACTACGTTGACTACTTCAACAAAATGGAAGATGAAAATATTGTGCAAGCCATTCCCAATGTACAAAGCTGGGACTGGATGCAAAAAAATATTCCCCTCTTTGAGTGTCCGCAACAAAATTTTGAAGAAATATTTTATTATCGCTGGTGGACATTAAGAAAACACATTAAGAAAACGGAAAAGGGTTTTGTCTTCACTGAGTTTTTAGTACAAAGAAGTTATGCAGATAAATACAATCTCATCGCCAGTGGTCTCGGCCATCATATTTATGAAAGCCGCTGGCTGCATGATAAAAAGTACATGGATGATAATATTCATGTATGGTACAGGGGTAATGATGGAAAGCCACTGAATAAGCTACGGTTTTACAGCAGTTGGAATATTGATGCACTATACAACCGTTACTTAGTTAATAACGATAAGAAATTTATTGTTGACTTGCTACCTGACCTGCAAACTGATTATGCAGCCTGGGAAAAGGAGAAAAAATTTGAAAATGGTTTATTCTGGCAATACGATGTACGGGATGCCATGGAAGAAACAATTAGTGGTGGTAGAAAAGAAAGGAACCCACGGCCCTCTATTAACGGATATATGTTTGGTAATGCAATGGCGTTGGATAAAATAAACTTGCTGACAGGAAATGGCCGAAAGGGATTTGAATATCGTTCGAAAGCTGATTCAATTAAAAATGCTGTGCAGTCAAAACTCTGGAACAACAATCACAACTTCTTTGAAGTAAGAAAAGAGCAAGGCGATACACTGGCTAATGTGAAAGAAGAAATAGGATTTATTCCCTGGTATTTTAATATGCCCGACAGTAATTTTAATGTTGCCTGGACGAGTTTAATGGACACCAAAACCTTCTGTGCGCCATTTGGAATAACTACGGCAGATCGAAGTCACCCGCAATTCCGGACACATGGTTGCTGCAAATGTGAATGGGATGGTGCGGTGTGGCCTTTCGCCACTTCGCAAACACTAACAGCTATGGCCAACTTGCTGAATAATTACAAACAGAATTATGTAGCCGACTCCAATTATTTTTCATTGTTAAATACTTATGTAGAATCGCAGTACTACCGTGGCCGTCCATACATTGGTGAATACTTAGACGAAAAAACGGGTTACTGGTTAAAAGGTGATGAATAAAGAAGCCGGTATTATAACCATTCTACGTTTAATGATTTAATTATAACAGGTTTGGTGGGTTTACGACCAAGAGCAGATAATATTATCGAAGTAAATCCTTTGTTGCCTGCTGGTAAATGGGATTGGTTTTGTTTAGATAATGTATTGTATCATGGAAAAATAATTACCATTGTGTGGGATAAGACTGGATTAAAATATAAAAAAGGAAAAGGTTTGAGTGTGTGGGTGAACGGTAAGAAAGTGGCGGCTTCAACAGTCTTAGAAAAAGTAACGGGTAAGTTGTAAAACCCCGTCAGCGGTTGAAAAGCCTGACGGCGGTTGAAAAAAGATGACCAATGATATGCAGCTGAAGAGTGCGACGCAACGAAGATGACATGAATAACTGAAGCTGGTAACAAAAAAGTAATGAGCAAATGTTGAAACGAATTTTATATATAGTAATCACCATTGAATTTGTTGTTTCTGTAAATGCACAAACAACAGAAAAGGTCTATCTCTCCGGCACAGGAAGCGACAACACCAAACAATGGGAGTTTATGTGTACCGGTGGTATGAATGCCAACAAGTGGACTAAAATTGCAGTGCCTGGTTGCTGGGAATTACAAGGATTTGGTAAATATGATTACGGATTTGCAAAAGACAGTGTGAGAGGGAAAGAAAAAGGCTTATACAAACACCGCTTTAATGCGCCGGCTTCATGGAAAGGAAAAGTTATCAATATCGTTTTTGAAGGTGTGATGACAGATGCGGAAGTAAAAGTAAATGGCAAGCTTGCAGGAGAAGTGCATCAGGGAGCTTTTTATGCATTCAAATATGATATAAGTAAACTGCTGCAATATGGGAAAGAAAATTTGCTGGAAGTAACCGTAGCCAAGCATTCAGCCAATCAATCAGTAAATGAAGCAGAACGAAGAGCAGACTTCTGGATTTTTGGCGGGATATTCAGGCCGGTGTGGTTGGAGATTTTACCAAAAAATCATATCCATAGCATTGGTTTCGATGCTCAGGCTTCAGGCTTATTCTTAGGTAGTTTTTCAACAAATATTTCTTTGCCGGATTGTGATTTTGCAAGTGTTACTATAAAAGATGCAACCGGAAAATTAATTGATACAATCCATGCGATTGAAATAGGCTTTAACATTGGAAATTTCATCTTCAACAAACAAATAAAAAGTATAGTTGCATGGAGTGCCGAGAACCCCGTTTTATATTACACTGAATTCACTGTTTATAATAAAGGTAAGATTGTTCATACCGTCTCTCAAAAATTCGGATTTCGAACAGTAGAATTAAAACAACGGGACGGCATTTATGTGAATGGCGTAAAGATAAAATTTAAAGGAGTCAACCGTCATTCTTTCCGACCAGAAAGTGGAAGAACCACCAGCAAACAAATTAGTATTGAAGATGTGTTGCTGATGAAGGACATGAACATGAACGCTGTTCGCATGAGTCATTACCCACCGGACGACCATTTTTTAGATGTATGCGATTCACTCGGTTTATTTGTAATAGATGAACTGGCTGGCTGGCATGGCAACTATGATACAAAAACTGGCTCAAAATTTTTAACAGAAATGATTGACCATGATGGCCATCATCCATCGGTTATTATGTGGGCAAATGGGAATGAAGGTGGACATAATTTTGAACTGGATAGGCTGTTTGCTATTTATGATTTGCAACAACGTCCTGTTATTCATCCCTGGCAATTATTTAATGGAATAGAAACACAGCATTACCGGGAATATAATTATGGTATAGGCAATTATGATAATGGCAGAGAGATAGTAATGCCAACAGAATTTCTGCATGGACAATTTGATGGTGGTCATGGTGCAGGCCTGGAAGATTACTGGGAAAAGATGTGGCACAATCCTTTAAGTGCAGGCGGTTTTTTGTGGGACTTTGCAGACAATGCAGTAGTGCGAAAAGATAAAAACGATTCACTCGATACAGATAAGCACCGTGCTGCTGATGGAATACTCGGACCACATATGGAAAAGGAGGGGAGCTTTTATGCGATAAAAGAAATTTGGAGTCCGGTGTATTTTGAAAGAAAAGAAATCACTTCGGCCTTTGATGGTAATTTGAATATTGAGAACCGGTATCACTTCACCAATATAAATACATGTACGTTTAGCTGGAAGCTGCAACGTTTTGATGTAAGAGGCTCCAAAGAAGAGAACGGAAACGCAATTGCTCCCAATATTGCACCCGGTGCAAAAGGAACACTGCAACTAAATTTACCGGACAACTGGAAAGAGTTTAATGTGTTTTATGTAATTGCAAAAGATAAATTTCAACAGGAACTGTTTACCTGGAGTTTCCCCATCAGCAGTGCTAAAGAAACAACTGAAAGAATTGTTGTGACAGAAGGCAGTAACAAAATTGAAACGCCGGTTGCTGATACCAACATGATACTGGTAAATGTGAAAGACGTTTCTCTGATGTTTAATGAATCAAGTGGAATACTTACCTATGTAAAAAATAAAAACGGCATAGTGCCTTTTAACAACGGCCCTGTTGTACAGGAAGGAACAAATAACTTTAAAGGAATAAAAAAATACTGGGAAGGCGATAAATTCATCATCGAATCTACTTACGATAAAAAGGAAAGTTACAATACCTTAAAATGGACTGTCTATCCATCCGGCTGGATACAGTTACAGGTAAATTATTTTCCCGGTGCATACCATACCAATTTTGCCGGAGTAAATTTTTCCTTTCCTGAAAAAGAAATTAAATCGGTTACCTACATGGGCAACGGCCCTTACCGTGTTTGGAAAAACCGTATGAAGGGTAATCAGTTTGGTGTGTGGAATAAAACATATAACAATACAGAAACCGGAGAAGCTCCGTGGGTGTATCCCGAGTTCAAAGGCTATCATTCCAATTTTTATGGTGGTTATTTCTTTACAAAAAACAACCGCTTTACAGTAGCAACAGAAACAGAAGATTTATTTCTTCGCCTGTTTACTCCTGCATGGAAAACCGACCAGTGGCATAATTACGAACCGCTGTTTCCCAATGGCGATATTTCTTTTATGCAGGGCATCAGCAGCATAGGCAGTAAAACACAACGAAACGAAACAACCGGCCCCATGGGCTTAAAAAATATTTTTTACGATTATGAAAAGGAAAAAGACCGGGCATTGAAAATAGTGCTGTGGTTTAATTTTTCGGCTGAATAAAATTAATTTTAATTAGTCCGACACTGTCGGACTAATTGAAGCAAATTAAAGCATAACTTTTATGATTAGTAAAAACTACAGAGCAACGATCAAGCAACTTAAATCGGCTATACTTACAAGCCGGTACAGGGCTGCTGCATTAGCTAACAGAGAATTACTCTTACTGTATTTTTCTGTAGGTAATTTATTATCTGTAAAAATAAAAGAAGAAAAATGGGGTGCTGGTGTACTCATGAATTTGTCTTCTGATTTACAAAAAGAATTACCTGGTTTAAAAGGGTTTTCTGCTACTAATCTAAAACGGATGCGTTCTTTTTATGAGGCATGGAAGCCTTATTCTGTAATTAGTCCGACACTGTCGGGCCAATTAGAAACAACAAAAAAAACTGGAAAAAAGGCAATTAGTCCGACAGTGTCGGACCAATTTAAAACTGCCTTTCTATCTCTTTCATTTTCTCATCATACAGAAATTATTTCCAATGCAGGCACAATTGAAGAAAGACAATTTTATATTGTTCGCTGCGCCGAAGAATTTTGGAGTCTATCTGCGTTAGAAAATAAAATTCAAAGCAAACATTTTAAAAAGTTGGGCAAACTCCCCAACAATTTCAGCAAAGCAATATCTAACGATGCACTAAGAGAAAAAGCTTTGCAAACATTTAAAGATGAATACCTGCTCGACTTTATAAATATTGAAGACCCGGATACTGCCGATGAAAAAGAAATTGAGAATGAAATTGTACGTAACATCCGCAAGTTTATTTTATCCATTGGTACCGACTTTGCTTTTATTGGCAATCAATACCGCATGGAAGTGGAGGAAGAAGAATACTTTGTGGATTTATTATTTTATAACCGCCGCCTGCAAAGCCTGGTCGCATTCGATTTAAAGAAAGGAAAATTTAAGCCGGAATATTTGGGTAAAATGAATTTTTATTTATCAGCCTTAGATGAAATGGTAAAACAGCCGCATGAAAATCCCTCTATTGGTATTATACTTTGCAAAAGCAAAACAGATAAAGTGGTGGAGTTCTCTTTCAGGGATTTTAGTAAAGCAATGGGAGTTGCCACTTACAAAACAAGTAAAGAACTGCCGGCAAAATACAAAGGCATTTTGCCCGATGCTAAAACATTGAAAAAATTATTAGGTTAAAAAAATGAAAAAATATTTATTATACCAGCTTCAGTTTTTCATGGCATCATCGTTGCGCCTGCCCCGAGAAAGGTTTTGTGCGTTGACTCGGGGTCGCAATCCTTTCATCAGCATATCTATGGGCAACATTTACCAACCGCACTTAAAAAAAATAATTTTTATTTTTTTCTTCTTTGTAACTGCACTGTTCTGTAACGCACAAGTTACAGTAACCAACCTGCGCTGCGAAATGCTACAAAATCCGTTGGGTATTGATGTGCTGCAGCCAAGGCTAAGCTGGCAATTGGAAAGTAAGCAGCGCAATGTGGTGCAGCAATCCTATCAAATAATTGTTAGCAGCAGCTTGCAAAAACTACAGGCAAACAATGGGGATGTTTGGAATTCAGGAATTATTACTTCGTCACAATCGGCACAAGTGTATTATGCAGGTAAAGCATTACAATCAACCACTACTTACTATTGGAAAATAAATTCAATTACAAATAAAGGAACGACTAACAGTGAAACAGCCTTTTTCTCAACCGGCTTATTAAATGAAAGCGAATGGAAAGCAAAATGGATTGGCTACGATAAAGCATCACCCTGGGACAGTATTACACAATGGAGCCGCTTAAGTGCAAGGTATTTGCGAAAAGAGTTTACCGGAAATACAGCAATAAAAAGAGCTACGGTTTATATCTCCGGTTTGGGTATGTATGAATTATATATTAATGGCAAAAAAATTGGCGACCAGGTGTTGGCGCCCAACCCAACTGATTACAGGAAATCTTTTTTTTATAACACACATGATGTAACGCAACAAGTAAAGGCTGGTAAAAATGCAATTGCCACCGTATTAGGTAATGGCCGTTTTTTTACCATGCGGCAGAATTATAAAATACAAAAGCACAACACATTTGGCTATCCAAAACTATTGCTGCAATTAGAGATAGAATACGCTAATGGAAAAAAGCAAATTGTAACCAGTGATGAAAGCTGGAAACTAAATGTGGATGGCCCGATAAGAACCAATAATGAATACGACGGAGAGGAGTACGATGCCACCAAAGAATTTAACGGGTGGGCCAATGCAGGCTTTAACGATGCTAAGTGGATGCAACCAGAATTAGTGCAAGCACCTGCAGGAAAGATAACTGCACAGATGAGTGAGCCAATGAAAGTGATGCAAACTATTAAGCCGCTATCAGTAAAACCTATCAGCGGTGGAAAGTATATTATTGATATGGGGCAAAATTTTGCTGGCTGGCTGCAACTGAAAAATATTGCTGGTAAAAAAGGAAATAAAATTACACTTCGTTTTGCAGAAAGTTTGCAACCCAATGGCGAATTGTACACTGCTAACTTAAGAGATGCAAAAGTTACAGATGTATATACGATGAAAGGTGGTGCTGCAGAATCGTGGAGACCAGCATTTGTGTATCACGGCTTCCGCTTTGTGGAAGTTGCTGGTTTAAGTAGCAAACCAACCGTAAATAATTTTGATGGCTTGCTGGTGTATGATGCATTTGAAACCACAGGTTCGTTTCAGTCATCTAATGCCACTTTAAATGCAGTGTATAAAAATGCCTGGTGGGGCATTGCATCTAATTATAAAGGTATGCCGGTTGATTGTCCGCAACGAAATGAGCGGCAGCCATGGCTGGGTGATAGAGTTATTGGTGCTATGGGAGAAAGTTATTTGTTTGACAATGCAAAGTTGTACGCCAAATGGATGGATGATATTGAACAATCGCAAACTGCTGAAGGTGCCATACCGGATGTGGCCCCTGCTTTCTGGAATTATTACAGTGATGATGTTACATGGCCTGCGGCGTTCATCACCATCAGTAATCATTTATACAATCAGTATGCTGATATAAAACCGATACAAAAGAATTATGCAGCTATGAAAAAGTGGATGTGGTATATGAGAGATAAATATCTGGTGAATGATATTATGACCCGTGATAAATACGGCGACTGGTGTGTGCCGCCGGAAGATTTACAGCTGGTGCATGCAAAAGATTCATCCCGGTTAACGGATGGTAAACTGATTGCCTCGGCGTATTACTACAAACTGTTATCGTACATGCAGCGGTTTGCAAAGCTTACTAAGAATGATTCAGATATAAAGGAGTACGGCGATTTGGCAGAAAAAATGCGGATTGCTTTTCAGCAAAAATTTTATAACCCTGCAAAACAATCTTATTCCAATAATACCATCACAGCAAATTTACTGCCGCTGTATTTTGGTATTTGCCCTGATTCATTAAGAGAGAAAGTGTTTGCGAATATTTATTACAAAATTCATGTGGAGAGCAAAGACCACATAAGCACTGGTTTAATTGGTACGCAATATTTATTCAGGGGATTAACTGAATACGAGAATACAAACCTGGCGTACACACTGGCATCAAACACTACTTACCCAAGCTATGGCTATATGGCTGCCAATGGTGCCACAACCATTTGGGAATTATGGAATGGTAACACCGCTAACCCAAGTATGAACAGCCAAAACCATGTAATGATGCTCGGTGATTTGTTGATTTGGTACTATGAAAACCTGGCAGGAATAAGAACTGATAAAACAGATGTGGGCTTTAAAAAAATAATCATGAAGCCATCACTGCCTGATGGATTGAATTTTGTAAACGCATCATATAAAAGCCTGCACGGCGTAATTAAAAGCAATTGGAAAAAAGACGCGACCACCTTTCAGTGGACAATTGAAATTCCGGCAAACACTTCAGCTACGGTGCATATTCCTGCAAAATCATTGAGTGATGTTTTGGAATCTGGAATGGGTTTATTAAAAGCCGAAGGCGTACAGGATGTAAAGTGGGAACAAGGGAAGGCTATTGTAAAAATTACCAGTGGCACTTACCAGTTTAAATCAATAATGAAATGAAGAAAATAATTTTTAGTGCACTTGCAATTTTATTCTTTGTAACCAATACGGCTGCACAGGTAGATACCGTATTGGAGAAAAAAGCAGGTGATTGGTCTGCAGCTTTACAATTAGCAGATGCTGCAAAAACAAAAAGGGTACAGCAGGCAATTGTCACACATTTAATTGCTGTAAAAGAATGGCACAATACACATCCTTTTACCTTGGTGCCGGAAGGTATTAATCCTGCAACTGGAAA
>JAYVJU010000245.1:0-11639 GCA_043769035.1 Ferruginibacter sp. | reverse complement strand
CCAAATGTATGAGAAGGCAGGCTTTACCGATATTAAAGCTACCGATAGTAAGCAGGCACCGGGTTTGGATATTCATGAAATGGGTGGCGTACGAATGGGAAAAGACCCGAAAACATCTTTACTTAATCAATGGAACCAGTTGCACCAATGTAAGAATGTATTTGTAACAGATGGCGCATGTATGACCTCAACAGCTACACAAAATCCATCGCTTACCTACATGGCCATTACTGCAAGGGCTGCTAATCATGCGGTGGAGTTATTAAAAAAAGGGGAGTTGTAAATACTTGTTTTTTGTAATAATTTTTTATCAACAAAAATATTGTACACATAAATTGCCTGCAATGAAAAAATTTTCCATCGTTATACTTTTATTATTAAGTACTGTAATTACTATGGCACAAAATCCGGTTGGTATATTTAGTAACCATGCCGATATTGGCACACCCAAACTTAGCGGTGGCGCAACATTTAATGCTGCTGATCAAACGTATAATATAAAAGGCGCAGGGTATAATATATGGTTTGGCAGAGATGAATTTCATTACGCCTATAATAAAATAAAAGGTGATTTTATTTTAACAGGTAATTTTAAAATTTTAGGAAAAGGAATTGACCCTCATCGCAAAATTGGTTGGATGGTGAGGGCTAATGAAGGAGAAGATGCTGCACACATGACAGCAACAGTACACGACGATGGTTTAATAGCTTTGCAATGGAGAAGAATGCGTGGCGCACACATGAGAGATCCGCAGGATGAAATTTTTACAAAGAAAAAAGCAACTGAAATTATACAGTTAGAAAGATTGGGTAAAGTTTTTATAATGAGAGTTGCACACCCAGGCGAACCTTTGCAGGAAATTGGAAGAACAGATGGTATTGAAATGCCGGACGATGTGTTAGTGGGTATTTTTATGTGCAGCCATAACCCCGATGTAGTAGAAGAAGGACAAGCATGGAACGTACGTATTGAACAAACAGTACCCGATACACATGATGGATACAGGGATGGCATACTGGGCAGCAAAATGGAAATTATGAATGTGTTTGATGGCAAACGAAAAATAATTTATGAAGATAAAGGAAGGTTTGAAGCACCCAACTGGATGCCCGATGGAAAAAGTTTACTGTTTAATCAGGGTGGAAATATTTATACCATTCCGTTAACGGGAGGTACGACAACATTGATTAATACAGGCGTTGCAAAAAGAAATAATAACGATCATGTAATTTCTTTCGATGGAAAAATGCTGGGCATTTCATCTCACCGTGATGGAATGACAGGAGGCGGAAGTACTATTTATTATTTACCGCTGTCGGGTGGCGAACCCAAAATTATTACTGATAGTACACCATCATATTTACATGGCTGGAGTAAAGATGGCAGCGAAGTTATTTATACCGCACAGCGCATAAGTAAACAACCAACCTATAATATTTATAAGAAAAAAATTAATGGCGGTGCCGAAGTACAATTAACGCATCTTACAAAAGGATTGGCCGATGGCCCCGAATGCAGCCCCGATGGAAAATATATTTATTATAACTGCACCTTAAGCGGCACCATGCAATTATGGCGAATGAAAATGGATGGCAGCGAACAAACACAATTAACATTTGATGAGTATAATAATTGGTTTGCACATATTTCACCAGATAATAAATGGATAGCTTTTGTTTCTTTTCCTAATAGCATTGATGCTACCGATCATCCTTTTTATAAAAGAATACTATTGCGTTTAATGCCTGTAGATGGTGGTGCACCAAAAGTAATAGCTTATTTATATGGCGGGCAGGGTACAATTAATACACCAAGCTGGAGCCCCGATAGTAAGCAAATTGCTTTTGTAAGTAACAGCGGACCTGTTAGTAAATAATAAAAAATGTAAAAAATAATTTTCCAAAAAAAACTGAACCATTATTTTAAAAAACTAAAAAGAAAGGCAATAATTTTTATTAATCTTAATTCTATAAAAAATAAAAGTAGCTTACAAAAATGAATAAAAAATTATTGGTAGTATTATTTTTAATAGTAGCGGGTAATGTTGTTGCACAAAGCAATAGAGAACATCTGCTGATGGACTTCGACTGGCGCTTTGCATTTGGCCATCCCTTCGACACCAAAAAAGATTTTAATACCGGCACCGGTTATTTTTCTTACTTAACCAAAGCGGCTTATGGCGATGGTGCTGCTGCTGCAAATTTTGATGACCGCAGTTGGAGAAAATTAAACCTGCCGCATGATTGGGCGGTAGAACAACCTTTTAACAGGTTGGCCAGTTTTAGTCATGGCTTTAAAGCCATTGGCCGCAATTTTCCTGATGCAAGTGTGGGCTGGTACCGTAAAACATTTACCATTGATAAAAAAGATGCCGGCCAACAAATCAGCATTGCATTTGATGGCGTATTTAGAAATTCCATTGTTTGGATAAACGGTTTTTATTTAGGCACCGAACCCAGTGGCTACACCGGTTTTGAATATAATATTAGTGAGTACTTAAATTACGGTGGCGAAAATGTAATTGCAGTAAGAGCAGATGCCACTATGGAAGAAGGCTGGTTTTATGAAGGCGCCGGAATTTACCGCCATGTGTGGTTAAATAAGACTTCTCCATTGCATATTGCAACCGACGGAACATTTGTTACAACAACTGTAAAAAATAACGCAGCAGATGTACATGCACAAGTAACCATCATTAATCAATTTGTAAATAATAAAACGGTTGATGTACAGCAAACCATTATTGATGCAACAGGCAAAACCATTGCAACCGAAAATATAAAAAATATAAACTTCAGTGCTTACCAGCAAAAAGATATTGCTGTAACTATTCCGGTCAGCAATCCTTCTTTATGGTCGCTTGAAAATCCTTACCTGTATAAATTAATTACTACCGTTATTGACAACGGGAAAGTAATAGATCATTACGAAACCAGTTTTGGTATCCGTACCATACGCTTCGATGCCAACAAAGGATTTTTTCTAAATGGGAAGAACATAAAAATTCATGGCACCAACAATCATCAGGATCATGCAGGTGTTGGCGCTGCCATGCCCGATGCATTGCAGGAGCTTAGAATAAAAACACTAAAAGATTTTGGCATCAATGCTTACCGCTGTTCTCACAATCCGCCTACGCCAGAATTGCTGGATGTTTGCGACAGGTTAGGTATGTTGGTAATTGATGAAAACAGGTTACTCGGTGTTAGCAGCACACACTTTAATTACATGAAACGTTTTATGCTCCGGGATAGAAATCATCCCAGCATTATCAGTTGGAGCATTGCCAACGAAGAGTGGGGTGTGGAAGGCAATGAACTCGGCGCAAAATTGGCTACCACATTACAAGCGTTTACAAAATCAATTGATACCACTCGTGCAATTACTGCCGCAATTAGTGGTGGCTGGCAAAAAGGTATCTCCAATGTAATAGATGTAATGGGTGTAAATTATGTAGGACAAATTAATACCGATCAGCACCATGCCGAATTTCCTGATCAACCCATGTGGGGCACCGAAGAAGGTACCACAAGGGCAACAAGAGGTATTTATTTTGACGACGAAAAAAATCAATGGCTGGCGGCTTACGATAAAAAACCTTACCCTAATTTTTTAACCATTGAAGATGGTTGGAAACATTATGCAGCAAGAGATTATTTAGCGGGCATGTTTATCTGGACCGGTTTTGATTATCGTGGTGAGCCAACACCTTTTGGTTTTCCTTCCATCGGTTCTTATTTTGGTATGGTAGATCAATGTGGCTTTGCAAAAGACAATGTGTATTATTTAAAAAGCTGGTGGACGGATAAAACCACCCTGCATATTTTTCCGCACTGGAACCACAAAGGAAAAGAAGGGCAGGAGATAGCCGTGTGGGCATTTAGTAATTGCGATGAAGTAGAATTGTTTGTCAATAAAAAAAGTGCAGGTAAAAAAGCAATGCCAGTAAACGGGCATTTAGAATGGAAAGTAAAATATATACCCGGCGTAGTAGAAGCCATTGGATATAAAAAAGGTAAAAAAATAATTACCGATAAAGTACAAACCACCAATGCTGCTGCAGCAGTAAATGTAACGGCCTATAAAAATACCATCAGTGCTAACAAGGAAGACATTGTAATGATTACTGTTGACGCACTGGATAAAAACAATTTGCATGTACCCGATGCCACCGATGAAATCACCTTCAGTATTACCGGCCCCGGCAAAATTATTGGTGTGGGCAATGGCAATCCTTCATCGCTGGAAGCAGATAAATATTTAGAAACAATTAAAGTAGTAGCCATTCAGGATTTAAAAGAAAAAATTATCAGCGATATCAATACGGTTGAAGAAACAGCCGAAGTGTATGATGATAAGCAATGGCAATCTGCATTTAAAGATGACCGTACAAAAGAGTTTGGCGAAAAAGCAAAAGCGATTGTGTACAGAGGCAATTTTAATCTGCCCCAAATAAATGCTACCGATGTAGTCAGTTTTTTTTACAACAGTTTGGGTAAAGAACAATCTATTTATATTAACGGAAAACAAATTGCCAGCAATATTTTAAAAAGCAACAAAGGCAATACATTTATTTTGGATGCCGCTTTATTACATCCCGGCAATAATACCATTGCCATCACCGCAACGCCATTATTAAAAAATCAACCCTGGGATGTTGTAAATATGAACCCCGGGCTTTTTCAAATTGTAACACCTGCGGCAGCGTATAAAAGAAAATTATTCAGTGGCTTGGCACAAGTAATTGTACAGTCAACCGGCGATGCAGGCGAAATAATTATAACAGCAAATGCCAACGGATTAAAGCAGGGAACACTAAAAATTCAATCAACAGCAACGGCGTTGCGGCCAGCTATCGCTGGCAATTAATTTTTTTTGAAACCAGCATTTGTTTTCTATGGCATCATCCTTGCGCCTGTGCCGAGAAAGATTTTGTGTGTAGCCTCGGCATCGCACTCGTCAGCGGCATACCTTTATTGAACCTTTATCGAAGCGATAAATAAAACATAAATTATAAATGAAAAACACAGCCTTAATATTTCTAACTGCATTACTCTTTGCATGCAGCAGCACACAACATGCTGTATCACAAAAAGTATTTACACCTGCTGATGGCAATATTATGGGCCGTGCCATAAAAAATGCTGACAGCACGGTTACGTTAAGCGCTTCCGCAGCATCCTGCACGGTAAACTTTACAGGGCAAAGCTGTGCGGTATATCTTAAAAGCACCACACCTTACGAAGGCGATTACAACTATGTAAATTTTGAACTGGACGGCGTTTATTTTGGCAGGCAGAAGGTAGATGTAAAAGTTGCAGTGCCTTATATTATTACCGCACCACAAAATAATGTGGAGCATACTTTAGTAATAAGCAAAGCAACCGAAGCTGCCAACGGACAAATTACCATTACAAAAATTACGGCGCAAAATTTAACAACGCCCAAACAAAATTTTAAAACTAAAATAGAATTTATTGGTAACTCCATTACCTGCGGCTTTGGAAACGATATGGAAATACCCTGCGGCAACGGCAGCAAGTGGTACGATCAGCACAATGCATACTGGAGTTACGCCAGCCTAACAGCAAGAGCAGTAAATGCGTCGTATATGATTAGCGCCATTTCCGGCGCAGGTATTTATAGAAACTGGAACAGTGATGGACCCACCGTGCCGCAGCAATATGAAAATGCTTTTTTAAATACCGACAGTACTAACAAATGGAACTTTAACAATTATACTCCTGATATTATAACCATTGCATTAGGCACCAATGATATGAGCAATGGCGATGGTAAAACAATACGTTTGCCATTTGATAAAACAAAATATATTACCAACTATAAAAAATTCATTACAACAATATACAGCCATTACCCGAATGCACAGTTAGTATTATTAAACAGCCCCATGCTTGAAGCAGAAAAAAATATAGTATTGCAGCAATGCATTACTGCAATACAAAATGAAATTAACGAAAATGTAAAACCTGTTAAGCTCATAAAAACATTTTGGTTTAAGACTATGCAGTCGGCAGGTTGTACATATCATCCGTCCATTGCAGACCATAAAGTAATAGCCGGTCAGCTAATTCCTTTTATTAAACGATTATTGAAGTAGTAATAAAAATAAAAAAAATGAGAATGAAAAAATACCTCTCCGTTTTCAGTACACTTATTTTAGCTGTAACATTTTCTTTTGCCCAAAAGAATGAATATAAAATTATAGATGCCAATGCTACAGCAGAAACAAAATCATTATATAGTAACCTTAATAAACTTTCAGAAAAGCATATTTTATTTGGGCACCAACATGCAACCGAGTATGGCCATGGCTGGCGGTCAAGTGATACGAGCCGTTCGGATGTAAAATCAGTTACCGGCTCTCACCCGGCAGTAATTGGTGTTGATTTTAGTGGTTTATCCGGCAGATCCGAAAACAGTATCGCAAAAGAAAAAGCAGCCCTGCAAAAAAACATTTCAGATACTTATAACAGGGGCGGCATCACAACCGTATCCTGGCATTTTAATAATCCGGTAACCAATACCAGTTTTTACTGGAACGATTCAACAGTGGCACCTGCTGTTAAAAATATTATTCCCGGTGGTTCTCATCACGATAAATATAAAACGATATTGGGTACTATTGCTGAATTGGCAAAATCAACAAAAGGGAATGATGGTAAATTAGTACCCATGATTTTTCGCCCTTTTCATGAGTTTGATGGCGATTGGTTTTGGTGGGGCAAATCGCATTGCACTGTTGATGAATTTAAAACATTGTGGCAATTTACCGTTGCTTATTTAAGAGATAGCTCAGGGGTACATAATTTTATTTATGCTTTTTCTCCCGATAATACATTTGGTACAGAAGCAGAATTTTTAGAACGTTATCCCGGAAATGATTTTGTAGATATGGTAGGCATGGATAATTATGGCGACTTTGGCCGCTATGGAAAATACAACCTTGATTCAGGAATACTGAAATTAAAAATTGTATCCAATTTTGCAAAGAGAGCCGGTAAACTGGCCGCTTTTACCGAAACCGGTTTAGAAGCTATTCCCAATACTACCTGGTGGACAGAAACACTATTGAAATCTTTACAAAAAGAAAAATTAAAACTAACTTATGTTTTGGTTTGGCGTAATGATGTTACAAGCCCTACACATTATTATGCACCATTTCCGGGCCATATAAGTGAAAAGGATTTTTTAAAATTTTATAACAGCCCTTATACACTATTTGAAAATGATTTGAAGGATATTTATAAATTTAAAAAATAGGATCATGAAATCAAAAATATTTATTGCTGTATTTTTTTATGCTGTAACAGTTGCAGCACAACCGGTAAAAGAGCATGGGCAGTTAAAAGTTGTGGGTACAGCATTAACTGATGCAAAGGGCAATGCCATAGCATTACATGGTATGAGTTTTGGCTGGCATAATTTATGGCCACGTTTTTATAATGCAGGTGCGGTAAAAGAATTGGTAAAGCAATGGAATAGTAATGTTGTAAGAGCGTCTATGGGGATTGAACTGAATAACAAAGGCTATTTGAAAGATTCGGCAAATTCAAAAACCCTGATGAGAAATGTTATTGATGCCTGCATTAAGCAAGGTGTGTATGTAATTATCGACTGGCACAGTCACAACATTCAGCAAAAAGAAGCCGTGGAGTTTTTTAAAGAAATGGCAACAGCCTATGGTAAATATCCAAACGTAATCTATGAAATATTTAATGAACCCGATTATGAAACATGGCCCGAGGTGAAAGCGTATTCAGAAGAGCTGATAAAAACTATCCGCAGTATTGATGCTGATAATATTATTTTAGTGGGCAGCCCTAAGTGGGACCAGGATGTGCAGTTACCTGCGGCAGACCCGATAAAAGGCTACGACAATTTAATGTACACGATGCATTTTTACGCAGGTACCCACAAGCAATGGTTAAGAGACAGAACTGATGAAGCGATTGCAAAAGGCTTACCCATTTTTGTTTCGGAATGTGCCGGCATGGAAGCCAGTGGCGACGGCCCTATTGATTACGCAGAGTGGAATAAATTTGTTTCCTGGATGGATGCGAAAGGTTTAAGTTGGGTTGCCTGGTCGGTGTCAGATAAAGCAGAAACCTGTTCTGTACTTAATCCATCAGCAGCATCAAATGGCAAATGGAAAAAGAAAGATGTAAAGGAATGGGGTGTTGCAGCAAAGACAGCGTTAAGCAGGTATTCGAAAAAAGGGGAATAAAACAGCAGGGTGGAAAAAATTGTATAACTCAAAACTGTGCTGCAAACAGCTGGTTTTAAAGGCTGTTAGATATGGTTTTAAATTTATTTTGACAGGATTAGGAATGTTAGCTTGTTTTTAACAAAGCAAAAACAACCCCGATGCTTAATTTTGCGGCTGCTTGTGATTGTAAAACCAATATCTTATAACATGAAAAAGCACGGCTTTAAAAAAATCTATCTTTTCTTATCCTCCATATTTATTTTTATGCTGCACCTGCCATTTGTATTTGCTAAATACAAACCAGCAGAGGCTTTTAGACCAACTCAAAATAAACTGGAGACGCTAATCACTAAAGATTCAATTCCTGCACGAACATCTGGTAATACAGAAAATATAGTATCCAATATTTACGACAGCCTGCGTTTAAACTTAATTGGCTTATCGCACCAGGCTTTTCAAATGGCCATGCAGGGTTTCGATTATCTTTCAAAAGCAGGAAAAATTGCTAACGATAATATTATTTCAATAGTTGATTTCAGCCAGCCATCATCTAAAAAAAGATTATTTGTTATTGATCTTGAAAAAAGGGAAGTGTTGTTTAATACCTATGTTGCACATGGTATAAATTCAGGAAAAGAATACGCTAATCAATTTTCTAACAGGCCGGAAAGCAATAAAAGCAGCCTTGGGTTTTATGAAACTATGAATACCTATAATGGGAAAAATGGCTACTCACTCCATTTGCAGGGATTGGAAAAAGGCATTAATGATAAAGCCGACAGCCGGGCTATTGTAATACATGGCGCCGGTTATGTAAACGAATCTTTCATAAAATCACAAGGTTATATTGGCCGCAGCCAGGGATGCCCGGCAGTACCTGAAAAATTACATAAACCAATTATTAATAAAATTAAAAACGGCACTTGTTTATTTATATACAGCCCCAATAAAAATTACTTCATTCAATCCAGGGTATTAAAAGAAGCTACCGCAATGGCTTTTAACAGTAAAAATTAAAATAACAGAAAATAAAGGATTTCAAAATCCCCGGGCATACCCGGGATTTTTGTTTTATTGTTTGAAAGGTTAATAAGAACTTTACCCAAATTTTTTAATACATGAGTTTGAGAAAAATATTGTCGGGTACAGGCGTAGCATTGGTAACGCCTTTTGATTCCAACGAAGCAGTTGATTATGATGCATTAGGTAAACTGATTGATTTTGATATTGAAAATGGAGTAGAGTATGTAATTACCCTGGGCACAACCGGTGAAACTCCCACATTAACAAAGCAGGAAAAATTAGATATAGTAAACTTTACTTACGAAAAAGTTAACGGCCGTGTGCCTGTGGTGGTGGGTATTGGTGGTAACAGCACCAAAGAAGTAATTGAAAATTTAAAAAACTTTCCGCTTGAAAAGGCAACAGCTGTTTTAAGTGCCAGCCCTTATTATAACAAGCCATCGCAGGAAGGTATTTACCAGCATTATAAAGCGCTTGCAGCAGCAGCGCCCAAACCAATTATTTTATATAATGTACCCGGCAGAACAGGAAGTAACATGACTGCCGAAACCACATTGCGTTTGGCAAAAGAAAAAAATATTGCCGGTATGAAGGAAGCCAGCGGTAACATGGTGCAGTGTATGCATATATTACGTGACAGGCCCGAAGATTTTTTGCTGGTAAGCGGCGATGATCATGTCGCCATGCCATTAATTGCCTGTGGTATGGATGGTGTGATCAGCGTAGCGGCAAATTGTTTTCCAAAAGATTTTAGTGAGATGATACGCCTGAGTTTAAAAGGCGATTTTGCTGCCGCAAGGCCTTTGCATTATAAATGCCTCGAGGGGAATGACCTGTTGTTTGCAGAAAATAATCCTGCAGGGGTAAAAGCATTTTTATTTGAGCTGGGAATTATTAAAAATGTATTGCGTTTACCTGTAGTGCCATTAAGCGATGGTATTCATCAAAAGGTTAAAGCATATCTTAAAAAATAAAAGCGTACTTAATTTTTAAACGATGCGTTGCAAAATTTATATTTTACTCCTGTTGCTATGCATTGCTTTTAATTCATTTGCTCAATTTACTTTACGTTTACAAATTACAGCAACGCCATCTGCACATAAAGAAGATGGCGTTTTTGTTGCAGGTAATTTTAACGGCTGGATACCGGGCAATAACAACTATGCTTTTTTAAAAGACGGCAACAGTTTAACAGTAGAAATTAAAAACCTTGCTGCAGGTGCATACCAGTTTAAATTTACAAGGGGCAGCTGGCAAAAAGTAGAATGTGATAATGGAGGAAAAGATGTCGCTAATAAATTTGTTCAATTAAGTTCTGATACCACATTACATTATTCAATAGATGGCTGGATGGATGATTTTGTTGTAGAAAAAGAAAAAACACATACCGCATCACCAAATGTAAAAATTATTGACACGGCTTTTTACATGCCGCAGTTAAACCGTTACCGCCGAATATGGTTGTACCTGCCCCCCAATTACCTGTCATCAAATAAAAAATATCCTGTACTGTATATGCACGACGGACAAAACCTGTTTGATGTACTAACCAGCGCTTATGGCGAGTGGGGTATTGATGAATGTATGGACTCTTTACTGGCAAAGGGCAAGCAGGCAAGTATAATTGTTGGCATTGATAACGGCGGTGCAACAAGGATGAATGAATACAATCCTTATGAGTTTACCTGGAAGGATTCTGCCACATCTAAAACCTTTTCTGCAGAAGGAGATGCGTACGTTGATTTTATAACCCAAACGCTAAAACCTTTTATTGATAAAAATTACAGAACCCTGTCCTCGAAAGATAATACCATTATAGCCGGCTCCTCAATGGGCGGGGTAATATCTTATTATGCTACATTAAAATATCCTGAAGTGTATGGCAAGGCAGGAATTTTTTCTCCTGCTTTCTGGACAGCCCAGGCACTAAAGGAGTTTACAAATTCAGTTTCAAAAAAAGTAAGTGCTAAATTTTTCTTTTATATGGGTGGGCAGGAAGGAGAGCGGCACATACAGCTTATGCATGAAATGGCAGAAAAATTAGGCTGCAATTCCAATACCATGATATATACTCTTGTTGACGGTACCGGTAAACATAATGAAGCCTCCTGGCGCAAATGGTTTACCGAATTTTATATCTGGATGATGGCAGACGGATATAATAATGTAATAAAGCTGGAAGAGCAGTAAGGGAATTTGGAATTAGGTATTTGTATTTACGAATATAAAATTGCGAATGATTTTGAATTGATATTACAGGGTAAAAATGAAAGGCGCTACTCAACCCTAATTCCCAATCCCCAATTACTAATTCCATAAAGTCTAAATCTTATAACAAACCCCTTCCAGTGCAAGTTCTGTATTTTCAAAAACAGCACAGGCCTC
>JAYVJU010000244.1:0-10535 GCA_043769035.1 Ferruginibacter sp. | reverse complement strand
AGAGTGTACGTTTCACTTCCACTTCTTCAAATGCTTCTACTATATCGCCAATTTTAATATCGTTATAGTTTTTAATGGTTAAGCCGCACTCCATGCTGCTGGTAACCTCTTTTGCGTCGTCTTTGTAGCGTTTAAGGCTGGCCAGTTCGCCGGTGAAAATAACAATACCGTCACGTACCAAACGTATGCGGTTGTTACGGGCAATTTTTCCATCTAATACAAAACATCCGGCAACAGTGGCTTTATCAAACCTGTAGGTTTCTTTAATTTCCACATTACCCAATATCTTCTCTTCAACACCAGGTTCCAACATACCTTCCATAGCGCTGCGTATTTCTTCAATAGCGTTATAGATAATAGAGTATAGTTTTATCTGTATGGCTTCGCTTTCTGCCAAACGGGCTGCCTGCATAGAAGGCCGCACATTAAAACCAATAATGATGGCATCGGATGCATTAGCAAGAGTAACATCACTTTCGCTGATGGCACCCACGGCTTTATGAATTACACGTACCACAATTTCTTCGGTACTTAATTTTTGTAAGCTATCACTCAATGCCTCAACAGAACCATCCACATCACCTTTAATAATTACGTTCAATTCTTTAAAGTTGCCTAATGCCAAACGGCGACCGATCTCATCAAGCGTAATATGTTTTTTCGCTCTCATTCCCTGC
The DNA here is from genome assembly GCA_043769035.1 of Ferruginibacter sp. Lineage (GTDB taxonomy): Bacteria > Bacteroidota > Bacteroidia > Chitinophagales > Chitinophagaceae > Ferruginibacter. The sequence goes on along the minus strand of JAYVJU010000244.1, from coordinate 9,858 downwards.
TCTCTTAAAATCTGTCCACGTTTATAAGCGGTTTCTCTTGCCTCAGCTTCGTCAGTAAATACTTTAAATGTTTCACCCGCTTGTGGTGCGCCATTTAATCCTAATATTAATACAGGGGTAGATGGTGGTGCAAGCTCACTGCGCTGGTTACGTTCATTATACATGGCTTTTACCTTACCAAAGTTTTGTCCGCTCACAATCATATCTCCCTGGCGTAAGGTTCCGTTTTGAACCAATATTGTAGCTACATAACCACGGCCTTTATCTAATGAGGCTTCAATAATAGTACCATTAGCCGCTTTTTTTGGATTGGCTTTTAGTTCAAGTATATCTGTTTCTAAAAGAATTTTTTCCAACAGCTCATCTATATGTAATCCTTTTCTGGCACTTATCTCCTGGCTCTGGAATTTACCACCCCAGCTTTCCACCAAAATATTCATGCTTGCCAGCTGTTCTTTAATTTTTTCCGGATTTGCACCGTCTTTATCTATTTTATTAATAGCAAAGATCATTGGCACATTTGCTGCCTGTGCATGAGAGATGGCTTCCCTTGTCTGTGGCATTACCGCATCATCTGCAGCAACAACAATTACAGCAATATCTGTAACTTTTGCACCACGGGCCCTCATAGCCGTAAACGCTTCGTGACCTGGTGTATCCAGGAAAGTAATGGCCCGGCCGTTAGCCAGTGTTACTTCGTATGCACCAATATGCTGTGTAATACCACCAGCCTCACCTGCAATTACGTTGGTGTTTCTGATATAATCCAGTAAAGAAGTTTTACCATGATCTACGTGACCCATAATAGTTACAATTGGGGCCCTTGGTTTTAGATCCTCTTCGTTATCTTCTTCATCATCTACTTCCAGTTCTGCGGCATCATCTACACCAATAAATTCCACGTCGTATCCAAATTCACTTGCCACCAATTCAATTACATCAGCCTCCAGTCGCTGGTTTATCGAAACCATTATTCCCAGGCTCATACATTTGCTTATCACATCTGCAAAACTTACATCCATTAAATTGGCCAATTCACTTACCGAAATAAATTCTGTTACCTGTAATTTATTTGTTTCTTCAGCACCGCCAACATTTTCGGCCTGCTCATCTCTTTTTGCTTTACGGTATTTAGCTTTTAAGCTTTTGCCTCTGCCACCGGCACCGGCAAGTTTTGCCTGTGTTTCTTTTAATTTATCCTGAATTTCTTTTGCGTCAATTATTTTATCTTCTCTACGGGCCGGTGTTCCTGTATTAGAGCCGCCTCTGTTAAATCTTCCTCCTCCAGTATTGTTTCCTCCGCCCTGGCCTTGATGAGGTGGCCTTCTGTTTTGTGTATTTTGTCCGGGTACACCCTGACCGCCCTGGCCTTGTGGCCTTTGTTGATTTCCTCCGCCTTGCTGTCCCTGCTGCTGTCCACCTTTTTTCTCAATAGGAATGCGCTTACGTTTGCGCTTATCATCTGTTTCTCTTTTAGGCCTGGTATCATTATCTACAGGTAATTCTATTTTACCTAAAATTTTAGGACCTGTTAATTTATCTGCTTGTATGTTTTCTATTACCGGTGGTGCATCATCCTGAGGTTGCTCTGCAACTGGAGCTTCCTCTACCGGAGGCGGTGCTTCAACTGACGCTTTTTTTCCTTTTTTAGGTTCTTCGGCTTTCGGCTCTTCAGTTTTTAAGGTATCAGGTGTTTCTTTTTTCTTAGTAGATTTTTTTGGTCTTGTTGAAGAATCTATTGCTTCCAGGTCAATCTTATCAAGCACTTTTGGTGCTTCAATTTCCGGCGCTTCAATTTTTGTTATTTCAGTTTCTTCTGCTTTAGCTTTTGTTTCTTCTTTCTTTTTTTGTGGCTCTGCTACAACTTCTGGCTCGGGTACTTTTACAGGTTCTGCTGGTTTTTCTTCTTTAACTTTTGCAGCTTCTTTTTTCTTTATCGATAAGTCTTCTTCGTCTTTTTTCTTTTTAAGTTCTCCCGATCCTTTCGACAACTCCACCTGCTCTGCCTTTTGTTTTGCTGCTTTATCCTGCTGAAATTCTGACTGCAACACACGGTACATTGGTTCCGTAAGCTTTGAAGTAGGCTTCAACTCATCACTTTGAAAACCCTTGGACACAAGAAAGTCTACCAGGGTAGAAGTACCTATGTTAAATTCTTTGGCCGCAGCCATCAACCTTGGTGTATTTACTTCTGACATTTATTTATTTTAGTTTTTAGCCAATAGGTTAATTAACCTTTGGCCATAGAAATCTTTTTGTTTAAGGGGTATTCCGTGGCTCATTGGCCATGAACTATTTACCCTTACTCTTTTCCAAATTCTTCTTTTAATACCCTTCTTACTTCTGCAATAGTCTCTTTTTCTAAATCTGTTCTGCGTTCCAGTTCTTCCGAACTTAAATCCAAAACCGAACGGGCTGTATCACAACCTACTTTTTTCAAAGCATCAATTACCCATGGTTCAATTTCGTCTGTAAATTCATCCAAATCAATATCAAATTCTTCCACCTCACCTTCATTATCACGGAACACATCAATTTCAAATCCGGTTAACTCACAGGCAAGCTTAATATTAACGCCTCTTCTGCCAATTGCCAGCGAAACCTGGTCGGGCTTAAGATATACATTAACATGTTTAGCATCCATATCCACATCCATGCTGGTAATTTTAGCAGGAGTTAATGAGCGCTGAATAAGTAATTGTGTATTGGCAGTCCAGTTAATTACATCTATGTTTTCGTTCTTTAATTCTCTTACAATGCCGTGAATACGGCTTCCTTTCATACCAACACAGGCACCAACCGGGTCAATTCTGTCATCATAACTTTCTACAGCTACCTTTGCTCTTTCTCCCGGATCTCTTACTATCTTTTTAACTACAATTAATCCATCAAAAATTTCAGGAACTTCTATTTCCAGTAGTTTTTCAAGGAATGCAGCACTTGTTCTGGAGATAATGATCACAGCCTGGTTATTCTTCAGTTCCACTTTTTTTACAACACCTCTAACAGTTTCACCTTTTTTAAAATAATCAGTAGGTATCTGTTCAGATTTTGGTAAAAGCATTTCATTACCTTCCTCATCCAGCAACAATACCTCTTTTTTCCAAACCTGGTACACCTCGCCACTTACAATATCTCCAACCCTGTCTTCGTATTTCTTTATAAGAATATTCTTTTTTAAATCGTTGATACGGGCTGCAAGGGTTTGCTTACCAGCCAAAATTGCCCGGCGGCCAAATTCTTTTTGAATATCTACCTCTTCATACAACTCTTCGCCAACCTGGTAATCAGGCTCAATTTTAATGGCATCTTTATATTCAATTTCTGTAAGGGTATTATACAAGTCATCATCATCCACAATGGTGCGGCGGCGGAAAATTTCCAGATCACCTTTCTGATCGTTTACAATTACATCAAAACATTCGTCGCTGCCGTATTTTTTACGGATAAGTGTTTTAAACACATCTTCCATTACTTTCATCAGCGTTGGACGATCGATGTTTTCTGCTTCTTTAAACTCCTGGAATGAGTCGATTAAGTTAATACTTGCCATAATCCTCGCCGACTCATTTTTATACCCCAGCCGGTTTGGGGTTTGTTATATAATTAATTAAAATTTAATCAGCACTTTGGTTTGTTTAATGTCTGCAAAACTGATAGCGGTATTTAATACTACAGCTTTTTTGCCTTTACCTTCAGTTTGCTCAATAGTTATTGCTTCGTCAACCACTTCTTTCAACAATCCTTCTTTTTTTGTATCATCATTTGTTATCACCTCTACAGATCTGCCAATATTTTTTTTGTATTGGCGCAGTAGTTTTAAAGGTTCGTCAATACCCGGGCTTGAAACTTCAAGCGAAAAATCACCATCGGGGTGAATTGCCATCTCCTCCATTATTTTATACAGCGCCCTGTTTATTTTTATACATTTTTCAATACCCAACCCGCCATCTGCATCAAGGTAAATCTTATAATTATTGGTGGGTTTAATTTTAATGGAAACCAGAAAAATATCATCAACCAGCAACGGTTCAATCAATTTGGTAATGGTTTCTATTTGTGTTTCTACAGTCATGGTAAAAGAAGAAGGGAACGTTCTTCGTTCCCTTCATTTGCTTCATTGTCCGGTGCAAATATATACAATGATGCTGTAATTGCCAAAATGAACCCCAAAAGCACCCGTAAATTTTAACAGCCGTTAATTGTTGGGTTTAATAACTTTGTGTTATGTTAAAAGTTTTATTCGAATTGTTTATGTTGTACCTGTTGTATAAACTGGTTTTTGATTTTATCATCCCCATTTATCAAACCACAAAACAGGTAAAGCAAAAAGTTGGGGAAATGCAGCGCAATATGAATGAGCAGATGCAAAAGCAAAACAACCAGTTTACCGACACGCCTAAAACAACCAGCCCCAAAGTTGATAAGGATGACTATATTGATTATGAGGAGGTAAAATAATAGAGAATCTTACTTGTAAATATTCAATAACTCTACCCTTTCTCCGGGCAGCAAATGGTGGGTTTGTATACCGAGTATTTTAGCCCCTTCAATATTAGTTACCAGATCATCAATAAACAAAGTTTCTGCAGCAACAAGTTTTGCATCCTGCAATACAAAAGCATAAGCTTCAGCATCGGGCTTGCGCAAGCCTATTAGATTGGAATAGTACGTTTTAATGAAATAGCTGTCCAGGCTGGGTTTCCTGGTGTCTCTTGTAAAAATCTCCTTAAACTTTGTAAGGTGTATACTATTGGTGTTACTTAACAAATACAGGTTATGTGTTTCAGCCATTTTTTCCAAAAAAGGCAGGCTTTCTGTTCTGAAATTTAAAAACAAAGCATTCCATGCATTTTCTATCTGGCTGTTTGAGAGTGGGGCGCTGCTAATTTTTTTTATGCTATCGTAAAAATCGGCGTCACTTATTTTTCCGGTTTCAAGGTTTTCAAATAAATCATCCATTTTAAGGGGAGAAAACCGGCTTTTAAAATTTTCAATACCCAGCTTTTCAAAAGCTTCAATGGTTTTATTGTAATCAATGTCGGTTAACACATTGCCTAAATCGAAAATTATGTTTTTAATATTGTTCATATTAATATAATAAAAACGCCCCGAAAAACTCCGGGGCATTTTGTGGGCCCACCTGGGCTCGAACCAGGGACCCCCTGATTATGAGTCAGGTGCTCTAACCAGCTGAGCTATAGGCCCTTCTTAATTTTGCTTAAGAAGATTTTTATGTACAACCACTCCTGGTAATAGTGGTATGTCAGTTAAAGAGCTTTTGGGTGACAATTTTACCCTGTTTTTCAAACTAAAATATTGTTTGAGCGTGCAAATATAATCAAAGCTGTTTAATTTAACGCTTCATTAGAATATTTGACGTTATTTTGCAGCTTCAAAATTAATTATGAAGAAAATAGTACTTGTTTTTATTGCGTTTGCATCCGTATCTGCTGTATTTGCCCAGGAAAAAAAGCCCAGAAAAAAAATAGATCTTGCTAATCGTGCCGGGGATCATTTAATGTTACAACTGGGTAGCGACACATGGACAGGAGTGCCCGACAGCATTAAAAGCCATAAAAAAGGATTATCAAGAGGAGGAAATATTTATGTAATGATGGATAAGCCCTTTAAAAATAACCCACGCTTTAGTGCCGGTTTTGGTATTGGAATAGGAACCAGCAATATGTATTTTAAAAATTATAGTATTGACATTAAATCAACCAACACTAAACTACCGTTTATCTCATTAGATTCTACTGATCGTTTTAAGAAGTATAAGATTTCCACAGCATTTTTAGAGGTACCGGTTGAGTTAAGGTTTACTGCCGACCCTGAAAAAAGCAGTAAAAGCCTGAAAGCTGCTATTGGGGTTAAAGTAGGTACTTTAATAAATGTACACACCAAAGGGAAAATTCTTCAAAACAAAAATGGCGGCACTATAAATACTTACACCCAAAAAGAAAATGGCAAACGCCATTTTAATACTACCCGTTTGGCAATTACTGGTCGCATAGGATATGGTAATTTCTCTTTATTTGGTAGCTACCAGGTAAATAATTTATTAAAAGATGGCGTGGGGCCGGATATAAAACCACTGCAAATTGGAATTTGTGTAAGTGGTTTGTAAGCATCAGTCAGAAAACAATATTCATATATAATTTTAAAATCCCTGATATTTTATCGGGGATTTTATTTTACAATAAAATTATTTTTACAAAACTCTATACCATAACTTTGCGCCTCACTCCCCAACATGAGCGACGCAATTAAACATGAATGCGGGTTAGCCTTTATCCGGCTCCGCAAACCTTTCAGTTATTTTCAGCAACAATATGGAACAGTATTGTATGGCCTTAACAAGCTATACCTGCTGATGGAAAAACAACATAACCGTGGTCAGGATGGTGCCGGTATTGCTACAGTAAAATTAAATACAGAACCCGGTTACCCTTTTTTGCACCGTTTACGTAGCAGTGCCAACCAGCCCATTGCCGATATTTTTTCGCAGGTAGGAAAAGAAATTGCAGAAATAGAAAGGTATCAACCGGATATTAAAAATCATCCGGGCCTTATGAAGGGGCATGTAAATTTTTTAGGAGAAATTTTATTGGGTCATTTACGTTATGGCACACAGGGTAAAAATAATGTTGAGTTTTGTCATCCATTCATAAAACGCCACACTATTCCATCAAGAAACCTGGCATTGGCAGGAAATTTTAACCTGGTAAATACAGAAGAATTGTTTGGGTTGGTTAATATTGATCCGGGTGAATTTCAACGCCAGAGTGATTTGGCAGCGATGATGGAAGTGTTGCACCATTTTTTAGTAAAGGCAGATGAAGCTTTTCCCGGACAGATGGATATTACAAAAGTGCTGAAAAAGGCAGTGCCTTTATTTGATGGCGGTTTTAATTTTTGCGGATTAATTGGCAATGGCGATGCTTTTGTTATGAGAGATGCACATGGCATACGACCATCGTACTATTATATAAACGATGATGTAATTGTAGCAGCAAGCGAAAGAGCAGCGATACGAACGGCCTTTAATGTTGGCGAAAATGAAGTAAAAGAATTAATGCCGGGTAATGCTTTAATGGTAAAAGCAGATGGTAGTTTTTCTATTGAGCAGATTGTAGATGCCAAAGAAAGAAAAGCCTGTAGCTTTGAACGGATTTATTTCAGCCGCGGTAGTGATGAAAAAATTTACCAGGAAAGAATGGCCTTAGGATATAATCTAAGTGATGTTATTTTAAAAGTTATTAAATACGATTTAAAAAATACCATATTCTCTTTTATACCTAATACTGCCGAAACAGCTTTTTATGGTTTATTGAAAGGTGCACAGGATTACCTGAATAAAATTAAGATAGAACGGATATTGAGCTGGGGAAAAGATTTTGACGAAGAGAAACTATCTGAAATGATCAATCGTAAGGTACGGTTTGAAAAAATTGCCATTAAAGATGTAAAACTCCGCACTTTTATTACAGAAGACAGCAGCCGTAATGAAATGGTACAACACGTATATGATATTACTTACGGCACTGTTCGTAAAAATGAAGATACGCTGGTAGTAATTGATGATAGTATTGTAAGAGGAACAACACTGAAGGAAAGTATTGTCAGGATGCTGAGCCGGCTATCACCAAAAAAAATAATCATTGTTTCATCTGCTCCACAAATACGATATCCCGATTGTTACGGAATTGATATGAGTAAGCTGGGAGATTTTATTGCTTTTCGTGCCGCAATTGCATTGTTACATGAACGTGGGCAGGAAGGCTTACTAACAGATTTATTGAATAAGTGTAAAGAATTGCAACGCAACAATCAACTGCATACTGTAAATATTGTGCAACAGGTGTACGAACCTTTTTTACTTAAAGAAATGTCTGCTAAAATAGCAGAGTTAATTACACCAAAAGATATTAATATTCCAATACAGGTAATTTATCAAACGATTGAATCACTGCATTCAGCTTGTCCTACCAATACCGGCGATTGGTATTTTACCGGTAATTACCCAACACCCGGTGGCAACAAGGTTTGTAACAAAGCCTTTATGAATTATATGGAAGGAAAAAATGTAAGAGGATATTAACGGTTAATATTAACCCCCTGTTTTACAAAATTTGATATTACTTTTAACCGGTGAAGACTTTACTCATCATACGTCATGCAAAAGCCGAAAGCTCTTTTACGCTTAATGATTTTGAACGACCTTTAAATGAACGTGGGAAAAAGGATGCACCAGTAATGGCACAAAGGCTTTTAGATAAAAAAATTGTTATTGATGCTTTTGTAAGCAGCCCCGCCAAGAGAGCGAAAAAAACGGCGGAACTGTTTTATGAAACATATAAAGCACAAGATGATATTATCTTAATCAGTGCCCTGTATCATGCACCTGCAGAAATATTTTATGCGCTAGTAAAAGATTTAGATGATACGCTTACTACAGTTGCTATTTTTGCTCACAACCCGGGCATTACTTATTTTGTAAATCAGCTTGTTGCTGTAAGGATAGATAATATGCCCACCTGCGCTGTTTTTGCAGTGACCATTAATTGCAATAGCTGGAAAGATTTTGCTAAAGCAAAAAAGGAGTTTTTGTTTTTCGATTACCCAAAGCGTATTTAATAATATTTCTGCTAAAAAGTAATTACTATTATTTCATGTAAAGTATTGCTGTATATTTATTATAGCTGTTTTTAACAGAAATAAAATTTTATGAAAACATACTGTTCCCTTCTTTTAACACTGCTGGCATTTACAACAAATGCGCAGAAAACAAATTACATTATTAAGCATTCCGGCGACACTATTTTTGGTGACTATATTATAACCAATAAACTGGTGCAGGTAATTCATAGTGCAACTAAAGACACGGTCAGCATCAATTCAGAAGATGTATGGCAGGCGGTAAGTAATAATAAACCTAAAGTTGTTTTAAGATGCATATTGTATGGTTATACCGATAATTTTGAAACTGTAATGTTTCCCGGATACCTTGATCCGGTATATGATACCACTTTGTTGCTTAAACCTGTTATTTCAGCAGGTAGGATTAAACTTTTTTCTGCTAAAGACAAACGGAAGGTTGATTACTTTTTTGTACAGGGGCAGAATGATAGTGTTCCTGTACAGTTATTGTATAATATTGGCGGGCAAATGCCCGATAAAGCAAATTGGGGTACCAGGAATCAAAGGTATCAACTAACCAGTTATGTAACATATTTTAAAATTTTTGCAGACCAGCTTAATGAAATGACTGCGGATTGTGATTCTATAACCGAAGGGGATATAAAACTGCTTCAGTATATGGAATCCAGTATTAAAGCGTTTATAAAAAAGTATAACAAAAAATGTAGCAGATAATTAGCCAGCAATTGTTAGTGCTAAATATAAGATTGACTGTTTCTTTGCTTTTTATTAGTGATATACACTCCTGTAAAAATTAAAATGGCAGCAATAATTTTGTACAACTCCAATGGTTCATTTAAAAAAATCATCGCAACAGCAGTAGCAAAAAAGGGCTGTGTATAAATATAAAATCCGGCGGCGGCAGGGCCTAAAACCTTTATGCCATATATATTGAACAGGTAAGCTAAAAATGTTCCGGTAATTACCAGCAGTGCCATACATAACATATCTACACTGTTAAAATCGACCCAACGGATTTCTATAAACTCATTCCAGCCAAATGGTAACACCATTATCAATCCAATGGTAAATATCCAGCGAATTATAACCACAGCATTATACTTATACATTAGTGGTTTTACCAAAATAAAATAGACAGTATAAGAAATAGCATTAATGATGATCATAGCATCACCTAAAATAACATTATCACCC
>JAYVJU010000243.1:0-4861 GCA_043769035.1 Ferruginibacter sp. | reverse complement strand
TTTAAACTGATAGAAATTTCGATGATGCCTTTTGGAAAAAGGGTGGAGTAATTTTTTAACAGCTACAACAGGCTTTCACATTTTATTAGCAAGCTCTTTACAATATATATTTTGCTGCAGCGTAAATCATGTTCTTCCCTAAACCTTATTCGCATGAAATACATATTGCTGTTTTTATTTGCCCTGCCAGTAGCAGCATTTATAAATGTAAACCCTCCTGCATCCGGTAATGCTGCAGCTCCATCGCCGCTAAGTAATTTTTCGGCAGAATGGAACCAACCTAAATACAAGGCCTGTAATACAGCTGCCAATGCCAATTATATGACGGAGGAAGAAAAAAAACTCATCTATATTACTAATCTGATGCGGATGAACCCCATATTGTTTGCCAACACCGTAACTAAAAAATACCCCGACAGCAGCGGAATGGGTTACCTTAAAAATTCCGACAATTTTGTTTCACTGCTGAGTACGCTCAGAAAGTTAAAACCGTTGAATTTGCTTTATCCCGATTCGCTTTGTTTTGAAGGTGCCAATTGTCATGCCGTTACCTCGGGCATAAAAGGTTATGTGGGGCATGTAAGAGCTGATGCAGAATGCAAAAGTAAATGGTACTTTAACGGTGAGTGCTGCGATTACGGACACAGTAAGGCACTGGATATACTGATGAATTTAATGATTGATGAAGGTGTGCCTTCGCTGGGACACCGCAATATTTGCCTGAGCAAGTACGGCAGAATCGGCGTTGCCATAAGGCCGCATATTGGTTATGGTCATAATGCCGTACTTGATTTTCATTATTAGTGATAAAATTCTGCTAAGCATCTTTTATCAAATCGTTTATTACCACGCTGGCACAAACGGCGCCAAATACCGCAGGCAGGTAAGAGATAGTACCGTAAGCAGATTTTTTAAAGTTTTTCCCATCAGTAAGCATCAGGCTTTCTTTGTTGGGTTCTTCGGGAGAGAATACTACTTTAATACCGCTGCGTATATTATGCTGGCGTTTTAATACTTTACGTATCTGTTGTGCAAACGGACAGTTATAGGTTTTTGAAATATCCACCACCTGCAATTTTGTGGGATCGAGTTTACCACCGGCACCCATACTGCTTACCATCGGCATTTTATTTTCGTACGCCATTTTTATAAAACTAAGCTTAGGCGTTATGCTGTCGATAGCATCAATAATATAATCGGGTTTATTGGTAAATAACTCCGTTACCATTTCTGGATTGATGAAAGATTTTATTACCTGCAACTCCAGCTCGGGGTTAATGGCTTTTAAACGTTCGGCCATAATAGCTGCTTTTGATTGCCCGTGATTGGTGGCCAATGCAGGCAGTTGCCGGTTGCGGTTGGTGGGGTCCACCACATCACCATCAATAATCGTCATTTTACCAATGCCGCTACGGGCAATAAATTCTGCCGCAAAACTACCTACGCCGCCAAGGCCTACCACCATTACATGGCTTTGTGCCAGTGTTTGCAAGGCGGCTTTACCTATTAATAATTCTGTACGGCTAAGCCATGAAAAATCTGTTGTCATATTGTAAACCATGCATCATCAAAAACTGTGATGGCATTTTTTAATCTGCAAACTAAGTTAATTTATATCAATCTGTAAAGCCTCTGCTGCTGCATATATTTCCGTAATACTTATACCGGCAGCATCTGTTTCAAAAAATATTTTATCCTCAGGCAAAGTTTTTATCAGCTCCTGTATGGCAGGCTGCTGCAATGCTTTGCCAAAAGAAAGATAAAACCCTTTGCTATTAATTGCTCTGCCAGAATTTTATTTTTATTAAAGCCGTAAAAGATAACAGGAAGCCAGTACTCCTTTAGCTTGCAACCCGCCTTCGGCATCTTTCGATAAACTCAAGATGACAAGGCTGACAACTCTTATTGCAAAAATTTCAAACTGATACAACTGCTTACTCCTGTGTGGTATTAAAAAAGCCATTGCCGATTGATCAGCAATGGCTTTACTTATAGGTAGCAACTTTAACCCGTAACAAAAAATTCGGTCAGGCTTTATTTAGTTTACCCAATACCAAACCAACTACAGCACCAACTACACCACCCATAGCACCAGCAGCAAGCACATCTGCCAGCATCATTTTTTTACTTACAATATTGGTGGTGGCATACATTATGCAATCAAAGGCTGCAGACATCAGCAAGCCCAGTATAACGCCGGTAACCAGGCCATTCATTAAAGAGTTTACATTTCCTTTAACAAAAATAAAGGCAATTAAAAATCCTGATAACAGGTTTCCAATAACGAGGTACATCCAGTTCATATCTTCCATTGCACGGTCTACATTGGTTGCAGTGCCGGGATGCGTTTTCATAAATTCTGCCAGCAGGTTACCATAAACCAGCCAGCCTAAAAGGAAGTAAATAATACCTCCGGTAAGTCCGCCAATAATGAGTTTTTTGATGTCCATAGTTGATTATTTTATTAGGTTAAAAAAACTGATTACCTAAAATAATACTTAGTTTTTCTTTTTGCAACTAAAACGCCAACTGCTTTTAACTGACGGCTTAACATTAAAATATATTATAACAGGTAAGTTGTGTTTTAATCAGCAACGCCATTAAATAACAAAAGCCTGCATAAATGCAGACCTTTGTAAACCACTATTGCCCGTTTTAGTGTTTATTAATTTCTTTCGATTCGGGTGTGGGCCGGTAAACCCATATTGCAATACAGGCAACCGCCACCGGGCTAAATACTTTGCTGGATAATTTAATGCCATACTTTTCCTGTATCAAAACAGCAACCAGCGATGCCATTATTACAATGGCAAGTATGAGCAATACTTTTTTTAGTTTGCCTTCTTCAGGCCATAAATCTTTTTTTGTCATCGTATAAATATTAGCAGAAAAATAAACCGGGCTTTACTTTTATCTGTAAAGCCCGGTAAAAACAAACTTACTCAATGATTATTTTTCTTATTTTATTATTGTTGAAGTCTGCGATGTAAACAGTATTGTTAGCAAGATCGCCGGTAACTGCAATTGGTGCATCAAACAATGCAGCACCACTAATACCATCTGCAAAGCCACCGTTGCCACCTGCAATTGTTGTAACCACACCAGCAGCAGTAATTTTTCTTATTTTATTATTTGCTGTTTCTGTTACATAAAGATTGCCACCGGCATCTACTGTTATACCTGCAGGAACACCAAACCTTGCTGCAGTTCCGGTGCCATCCAGATAGCCACTGGTACCAGCCAGTCCGGCAATTACCGAATACACACCTGTTGAACTGTACTTTGATACCTGTTGACTGAAATATTCTGCACAATAAATATTACCTGTTGCATCTACAGCTACACCAAAAATACTGGGTATAGCAGTTAGAGTTGTAACAACTCCTGCTGCAGTTACTTTACGTAACATGCCGTTTATATAATCTGCTACATACACATTACCTGCGGCATCAACTGTTACACCAATTGGTTCGTTAAATGTGGCAGCACTGCCGGTTCCGTTTGCACTTCCTGCATTACCACTACCAGCTAATGTAGTAACTACACCGGCAGCAGTAATTTTTCTTATGGCATGATTAATTCTGTCACCAACATAAAAATTACCAGCCGCATCCATTGTAATAGCATAGGGTTGATTAAACTGTGCAGCTGCGCCTGTTCCGTTTACAAAGCCCATTGTGCCACCTGCAAAAACAGATGCAACACCGGCTGTTGTTATTTTTACAATGCGGTGGTTATCCCTGTCGCATACAAAAAGATTACCTGATGCATCTCTTACAATACCGGAGGGACGATTAAGAGCAGTTACTGTACCTGTAAGCGTAAGTGATGTTACCGTATTACTTAGCTGGTAAGTAAATGCTGGTCCGCTTACCTGCACACCCGGGCTTTTTTCAACTTTTACATTTCCTGTGCCTGCACCAGCGGGCACCACTACAGTAATAGAAGTGTTGGTTGCTGTTTGTACTGTGGCCTGTACATTGTTAAAATACACTTTTAATGTAGCCAGGTTTGTTCCAAAGTCTGTACCCGTAATTGTTACAACTGTGTTCTTTGGCCCTGTAGAAGGACTGATTGCAGTTATTGTTGCTGCCGGGTCGGGAACCGGTATGCTGTCAGTTTTTTTACAACTGGTGATGGTAACCGCACATAGGGTTAGCATGGAAAGGATCATGTTTTTTTTCATTGATAATTGGTTTTTAGATTTTAAAAAAGTAAAATGAATAAAAAAAATTAAGGTAATAAGGCAGACTTTGTAAATGAAGCCGATGGTTTTATAAATGATAAGAACGGGTTTACGGCAACTGAAATACAGGAATTAGTTTTTTAAAAGTGCAGTTATAAAACAGCCAACCACAGTTATGCATCTTTATCAAAAACTATAAATGTTACAGATACATTTGGTTTTTTAAACCAAACTCAACCAATGAAACATTTAATTAAAACCCTTGTTGTTATTCTATTGCTTAATTCCTGCTCTGGCTCTGCCGATAATAAAGCGCCTGAGTTAGCCAATGAAATGTGTGGCTGCTTCGACAGTTTTCAAAATTCGATGAGTGACGATGCAAAAAAACTGATGAAGGCGGTATCGGTTGCTGCAAAACCACAGGAAGTATTAATGAGCGGCATGTCGGATCTTAAACCCGATGATGCAAAAGCTTTTGCCGAACAATTGAAAACAATCGGTGATAAAAATTCATCTATATTAAAATGCATGGAAGCGTTTGACAAAAAGCATGGTAAAGAAACTACATCTGATAAAACTGCTCTTATTGAAAAATTACTGATGGAGATGCAGAAGGATGGTAACTGTTATGTAGGTGCTGCAATTGTAAATTTAAATCCTAAAGCAAAAAAATAA
>JAYVJU010000242.1:0-5725 GCA_043769035.1 Ferruginibacter sp. | reverse complement strand
AATGCCATCGCCTAAAACTATTTTTTCTTCGTCGGTGCTTTTAAGGTTGGCGGTGGGGTAGCCAATGGTACGGCCAATTTTATCGCCATGCACCACTTCGCCTTCAAAAAAGAAAGGGTAGCCCAGTAATTTGTTGGCCTCCTCAACCTGGCTGTGTAAAATGGCCTGGCGAATATTGCTGCTGCTAACTTTTACAGCATCCAGCAAATGTTCGGGTATTTCCATCAGCCGGTAATTATATACCGGGGCTTTTGCTTCCATCAGTTTATAATCGCCGCTGCGTTCCCGCCCAAAGCGGTGGTCGTACCCGATGATGATGGTATGCGGATGAAATTTGTCGATCAAAAAATCGCTGATGTATTCTTCGGCGCTTTGGTTGGCAAAATATTCGGTAAACGGCACCACCACTAAATGATCGATGCCGGTTTTTTCAAGCAATTCAATTCTTTCTTTTAAAGTATTAATTAACCTTATGCCGGTAACGGCACTCGACACCACTTTGCGTGGGTGTGGGTGAAAAGTGATGATGACAGATTCGCCACCGGCTTCGGCAGCCGCAGCTTTAAGCGTATTAATAATTTGCTGGTGGCCGCTGTGCACCCCATCGAAAGTGCCGATGGTGATGACCGCATTTTTAAATGCAGGCAACTGGTCTGTGGAGTAATGTACTTTCATTGTAAAATTGGTGCAAATCTAACTGATAATTTTATAATGGATAATCTATATTGAATTGTAAATTTGCCGATATTAAAAAGAGTAAGGGATTTTGTAAAGATTCATAACTCATAACTCATAACTTATAACTCATTAATGTCTTTATATTCCAAAAGAGGTGTTTCTGCCCAAAAAGAAGAAGTTCATGCAGCAGTTAAAAACCTCGACCAGGGTTTATTTCCGCATGCGTTTTGTAAAGTGTACCCCGATTTTTTAGGCGGCGATGATGCTTTTGTAAATATTATGCATGCCGATGGTGCCGGTACCAAAAGTATTTTAGCTTATTTATACTGGAAAGAAACGGGTGATATTTCCATTTGGAAAGGTATTGCACAGGATGCTATTGTAATGAACCTGGACGATTTATTATGCGTAGGCATTTATGATAATATTGTTTTTAACAGCACCATCGACCGGAATAAAAATTTAATAACCGGCGAAGTGCTGGAACAGATTATTACCGGCAGCCAGGAATTATTTGACACTTTGAAAACCGTTGGTGTAAACATTCATTACCTCGGCGGCGAAACTGCAGATGTGGGAGATGTGGTGCGTACGGCTGCTGTTAACGGCACCATGACCTGCCGCTGGCCAAAAGATAAGATCATCAGCAACGATAAAATAAAAGCTGGCGATGTAATTGTTGGCTTTGCCAGTTACGGGCAGGCTACTTACGAAACCGAATACAACAGTGGTATTGGCAGCAACGGCCTTACCAGTGCAAGGCATGATGTGCTGAGTAAATTTTATGCAGAAAATTTTAAGGAGAGTTATAATACGGGGCTGGATGAAGAGGTGGTGTATATTGGTAAGCATAGATTGAGCGATCAGGTAAAAGTTGATAGTTGTCAGTTGACAGATGGGAGTAATAAACCTGATGGCGGACAACTTACAACTACCATCGGTCAACTATTGTTAAGCCCTACAAGAACTTTTGCACCGGTAATGAAACCGCTTTTGGCCAACCATTTTGAAAAGATACATGGCGTAATACATTGCAGCGGCGGCGGACAAACCAAGTGCATGAAATACCTGCCGGGTAATTTTAAAATTATAAAAGATAATTTATTTGATGCCCCGGAGATATTCAACATCATTCAGCAAAACAGCGGCAGCAATAATAAAGAAATGTACGAAGTGTTTAACATGGGTTGCCGCCTGGAAATTTATTGCGCTGCTGCAGATGCCCAGCTTATGATTGATGCTGCCAATGGATTTGGTATTGCGGCGCAGGTCATTGGCAGAGTAGAGGCAAGCGATAAAAAAGAATTGGTGATAAAGGTGAAGGGGGAGGAGATAAGCTATTAAATTTATAAAATCACTTTTATATAAAATTTTTCTAAAGACATTTTTGTAACACCGTTATTTCTATTATCGTCGGGTAATAATTTCTCACCTGTAGTAGTATTATACGAATCCATTTTTGCGATAGTTTCCTTCGTTATTTTTGTTTTATTAAATGTATTTCCGTTTGTGTACAATGAATAATTGTGGGTGTTTATTACAGGGGCATAAATTTTAGAAGTCAATACTTTTTTGTCGCCTTCAATTACAAATGTAATGGGTTGTTTTCGCAAAATTTTTACAGCCCTGCCGTTTTGAATAGCTGGTTGCCATTTCGGGCTTTTCATTAATAAGTCAATACAATGGGTTGCAGTATTTGTGCTGGAATAGTTGAGTGCTTTAGCATCGCTAACTGTACCATCAGTATTTATTACAAATTGAGTTAGTACAGTGTAGGTGCCCGGTTGCCATCCTTCTTTTAAAGGTATCGATACGTCAATGTTTTTACCGAGATATTTTCCCCAGGCATCGTTACCACCCGGAAATAAGGGGTCGATTTCTGTTTTAGTGAATATTTTATTCTCATTATCCGAATAGAGTTTTATACTGATTCCATTTGCAGTTATATACTCCCCATTACTACTTTTAACTCTTACATTATCGAACGTTATAATACTGCCGGCAACGCAGTTGGTTGATAAGCTGCTCAATTTAGATAGCTCATCACCCGATAAAGTTGTTGATAAAACTTTAGGAAAGCCTGTTCCTGAAAAATATACTGTTGCACTTTGTACGACATAATCTTTACCGGCAGTTATTTTCCTAGCTTTTATAAATTGGTCCCTGCTTAATAATAAACTTGCATTATCATCAATACGTAATTTAGGAATGGCACTTGTAGTATTGCTTGGAGTTACCGGATCATTTAAACGCCGGGCAGCAAATTCAAAAGTCTGCAACATTTTATTATCACTACGTTTAAAAACACTAATCTTAACATAGCCTGTAGTTGTAACTTTCGCATTATATTTTTGATTACTGCCCGAAATTGTTCCATGCGATATAGTGAGCATTAAATCTTTTGGATCAACACCTGTTGCTTTAAGTGTTAACGCATTCTCAATTCCGATATATAATACATTTTCATTGTTGTTTGTAGTAAGAGCGAAATGTGGTAAAAAATTGCTTTTAGTTTTAATTAATATTACTCCATTTTTTCCCTTTTCACCATACAAGGCTGTTGCTGACGCACCATTTAAAACATCTAAGCTTAAAATATCATTTGTATTTATATCGTTGGGCTTAAAGTTCTTATCTTTTAGTTCTCCGTCAACAACATAAAGTGGAGATGTTCTTTCTGCGGTTACAATTACTTCAGGAAGATCAGCAGGTTTTAAGCTTACATTAATAACAGCCTTCTTACCTTTTGCTTCTATTATTTCACCCAGCTTTTCGCCCTTTAAAATGCTTACGGAACTTATTTTAGAAGGATCTATAGCATTTAATTGTGCAGGTGTACAAATTTTTCCATCGATATAGATCAAAGCGTCAGACAGGTCTCCTTTAATAGCAGTTTTATTGCCCGATAATTTTACTGTGCCATTTTTCTCGTCTACAAAAACAGAATCTGCTGTAAGCAGAATAGCATCTCTCTGTGTTAATTTAATAACACCATATTTACCTTTTTCGCCAAAAAACTTTTTAGCTTCTGCCGGGTTGTAAGTAACAATGCTGCTGTAATTGTTTAAATGTGCTTCTACATAATTATGGCCAACATTACCCATTTCTTTTCCATCTATAATTACTAAAGCTTTTCTTTTAAAGGCATCGGTTTTTAAATAATTGGCATCAGCATATTTTGTATTTACATATATCCCGGCCTTTGGAGTGTCGCTGAGTATTGCTATTGAATTATTGTTATTCAAATTGGCAGCAGCAAATTTTTCAATGGCTGATAATACATTTTTTGCAATTGTTTCTTTTGCACTATCAGTTTGTAAATAGGCGGCGTCTTTTTTATTGTTAATGCAGCCAGCTTCTATTATCACAGCAGGTATGTCATTTATTAATTGCAACACTTTTACACCACTTTGTCGTTGTAGTAGTATTTTTGCAATAGGCAATGGATAGTTTTTGCCAAATTCTTCAATCAAAATATTCGCCAGTTGCTTACTTTTCTTGCTGCTGGCAAACTCATCTTTAGCAATAAAAAAATCCACACCGCTTCTGGAGTCAGGTATTGGGGAACCGCTAACATGAATAGAAATAAATAGATCAGCATTGCTATTGTAAGCAAATTCATTCCTCTCATTCGGAGGTATATAAATATCATTATTTCTGGATAAAATAATTTCTATATCCGTGTTACTATTTAATTCCTTTACTTGTTTTGCTATGGCAAGGGTTAAATCTTTTTCTAAAATACCATCTATACTTTTGGCACCAGGGTCTTTACTACCGCCATGTCCTGCATCAATTACCACAGTAATTTTTTTACCATTGTAAAAAGGAGAGGTGGTTGTTTTTGCTTTAAAAGTAAATGCAGCAAAAATTATTACCAGTAACGGTAATACCATTATTCTGCCAAAGTAATTCACTTTAGGGTTTTTGTTTTTTGTAAGCATGAGCAAACGGCGTTTTATAGGTGAGTAGAAAAAGTTATTGGTGAGTTGAAAGCGGTGTTGTGGATATGTGGCCTGCAATATCATGGCAGCAAAAGCAGCAGTATCACTGTCTTCAACAGCTTTTTTATCAGCAATAAATTCATGTATCATGTTCAGCTCTTTACGGTACAACCAGTAAAAAGGATTGCACCAGAAAAATATCAATACTATATTGATGAATAGTTTATCGTAAGTATGTTTTTCCTGCACATGCGCCACTTCATGTTTAAATATCTGGTTACCGGTAGTGGTTTCCATATCAATATTGCAGTTCCAGAAAATATAATTTAAAAATGAGAAGGGGGTATTTTTTGCGTCGGTGTTTATAAATGAAATTTTACCGATGATTTGTTTGGGATATTTTTTCAGCAAATTGAAAATGGCAAACAACGTATGCAGGAAAATCGTTAACAAAATAAGCGATACCAATAGGTAAGCAAAAGGATACAACTGTGTAATATCAAAACTTGCGACTTCTTTATTGG
Source organism: Ferruginibacter sp. (assembly GCA_043769035.1). GTDB lineage: Bacteria > Bacteroidota > Bacteroidia > Chitinophagales > Chitinophagaceae > Ferruginibacter. The sequence goes on along the minus strand of JAYVJU010000242.1, from coordinate 579 downwards.
AGCTTACAATAATATTATCCATATACACATCACTATTGCTTACTGCCTGCAGCACTTTAATTACACCGGATGGTTGTTCGGCAGTAGTTTGCCAGAAATTAATTTTTATAAGGGGTAACAATAATGATAATACCACTGATACCATCAGGTAAAACCGGTTGTACTTATGAAATACCTTATTTCTTAACAGTAACCAGTAATAACCATACAAAATGCCTGAGCAAATAATTACTTTTAAAAGATAATAAGCGATGGGCAGCATGTGTTTAGTTGTTAGATGTTAGAAATTAGTTGTTAGAATCGGATGTTGTTGGAAAAATAAAACCTAACATCTGTCATCCAACAACTGTCAACTGTTTTACTTTTTCTTCAATTGTTTCAGCAGTAACTCCAATTCATCCAGGCTGATGTTGTTTTCTTTTACCATAAAAGAAACGGCATTACTGAAGCTGCCTTCAAAATAACCTTTTACCAAACTCTTCATGGTGCTTTTGCTGTAGGTTTCTTTACTTACCAAAGGGCGGTACTGGTGAGTTCTGCCAAATACCGTTACACCTACAAATTCTTTATCTACCAGTA
>JAYVJU010000241.1:0-3234 GCA_043769035.1 Ferruginibacter sp. | reverse complement strand
CATGTATGCAAACACGGCCAGCGAAATGATGAATAATACTATCATGGTTTATATTTTTTCGAAGAATTTAATGGCTTGATAAAAGAGGGCAAATAATATGATGCCACTGAGTACCAAAATGATTGTCATGATGATTGAATTTATTGGTTTATAAAAATTTGCTTTGGTTAACTACCTTTCTTTTTAGTTTTATGTTTTCTTTTATTCTGTAAATAATTGCAAAACATAAAGGCAAGCCGTACATGGCTGTTAAAAGAATAATTTTAGTTGAAGTGTCCATTGTTTATTAAATTTTATGAAATCATTGCTGCCTTAATGCCAAAATCTGTTCCGGTAAATTCAAAAAACAATCAAATGCTTTACTGTAAAGGCTTTGGCAGATATTGGAGCTTTGGGGCAATAAAAAAACCCTTTCATTTTGAAAGGGTGACACTATCGTTTTGCAATGGTTTTAGCTGATTTTGTATTCGTCCAATTTTCTATATAATGTAGTTAATGCGATATTGAGCAGCTTTGCGGTCTCTGTTTTATTGCCATTGGTATAATTTAATACTTTTTGAATATGGATTTTTTCGGCACTGGCCAGATCGAAGGCAGAAAGTTGTTTGGGAGAACTGGAAGTTTGCTGTAATTCAAATGGTAAATTTTCAATAGCCACTTCATCATCATTCATTAATATTACGGCTCTTTCCATTACATTTTTTAATTCACGGATATTGCCATTCCACTGATGTTGTTTCAAAATTTCAATTACCTCTTTTGAAATGGGTTTAATTTTTTTATTGGTTTTAGCCGCCACCATTTTTGCAAAATGATTAGCCAGTTCTTCAATATCAATCACTCTCTCCCGTAATGCTGGTAACGTTATTTGAAAAACTGCAATGCGGTAAAATAAATCCTGCCTGAAATGCCCTGCTGCAATTTCATTTTGTAAATCTCTGTTAGTGGCAGCAATTAAACGGATGTTCACTTTAATGGATTTACTCTCCCCTACTTTTATCAACTCCCCTGTTTCTAAAACCCTTAATAATTTGGCTTGTAAATCCAGCGGCATCTCACCAATCTCATCTAAAAAAACAGTGCCGTTATTGGCTTCTTCCATAAAACCTTTGGTATCTTTTACAGCGCCGGTAAATGCGCCGGCTTTGTGGCCAAACAATTCACTTTCCAGCAAATCTTTACTAATGGCTGCACAATTAATGGCTACAAAATTTTTACTATTGCGGTTGCTGGCCTGGTGTATGGCTTGTGCAAATACTTCTTTGCCGGTACCTGTTTCGCCGCTTAATAAAACTGCAGCATCTGTTACGGCCACTTTTTTTGCAAGATCAACAGCCGCAATAATAGTTTTTGATTTACCAATAATGCTGTCGAAAGAATATTTATTAGATAATTGTTTTTCTAAATGCTGCACCCGTTTTGCCAGCGTTACTTTTTCAACCGCACGATAGAGTAATGGGATGATTTTATTGTTGTCGTCGCCTTTAGTAATATAATCGAAAGCGCCATTTTTTATGGCCTGCACCCCATCCGGAATATTACCATAGGCTGTAAGCAAAATAATTTCAATTAAAGGAAATTTATTTTTTATAGTTTGTGAAAAATCCACACCATTACCATCCGGCAGTTTTACATCACACAGTACTACATCAATATCTGTCTGTTCCAATTTTTTTAAAGCAGTTTTAGTATCCCCTGCCTGAAGAATTTCAAAGCCTTCCAAACCAATGATCCTCGCCAGCAGGATTCTTAATTTTTCCTCGTCATCAATAATTAAAATTTTGTTCATTTTCAGGTATCAATTAATAAGCTTCAAATTTAGTCAATTTAAATACTGCCTTTACTAATTTAAACATCGCATATTACAATCAGCAGGTAGTTTGCGCCTTAGCAACCTTAAATCCGCTTCAATTTCTATTTCTGCTATCTTTGATTAATAAATCATTTAAAAATGAAAAAGCCTTTTAGTTACCGAAAGCTTTTACAATATTTTTTACAGGGATTGCTGATATTGGCTCCCCTTGCCATTACCGCTTATTCCATTTTTTGGGTGGTTAGTTCCATCGACAGTTTATTACCCATTTTTACCTATACAGATGATAAGGGTGCTGTAAAAGTGCAGAATTACGGCATTGGGTTTATTATTATAATAGCCGCACTCATTGTAATTGGTTATTTCAGCTCTTTTTTTATTACCGGCCGGGTAGTGAGTTTTGTTGACAAACTTTTAGAAAAAACTCCCGGCATAAAATATATATACTCCACCACCCGTGATTTTTTTGAAGCTTTTGCAGGCGACAATAAAAAATTTACCAAAAATGTGCTGGCCAATGTAGATGACAATGATGTATGGCGCTTTGGTTTTATTACCAGGGAGGATATGGAAGAATTTGACCTTAAAGATTATGTAACGGTATATATACCAATGGCCTATTCTGTAGCAGGTAATGTATATGTAATTCCTAAATCGAGGGTAAAACCTATTACCAATATCAGCGCTGCACAAACCATGAAGTTTGCAGTAAGTGGTGGTATTACAGATGTGGATGATACACCAGTTCCCTAAACCTTCTCCAAAAGAAAACCCTTTTTATAATTCAAAAAGGTTGCATGAAAAAAGTAGTATTAATTGTTGCATTATTAATTGTTCATTACAACTGTTACTGCTGGGGGTTTTATGCTCATCAAAAAATAAATTACCACGCAGTATTTTTATTGCCGCCGGAGATGATGGTATTGTATAAACCCAATATTAATTTTTTAAGTGAACATGCTGTTGACCCCGATATGAGAAGATATGCTGTGCCCGAAGAAGGGCCAAGGCATTATATTGATATTGACCATTACGGCAAATATCCTTACGACAGTTTACCACGAAAATGGAATGATGCGGTTGCTAAATTTGGCGAAGATTCTTTGAATAAATTTGGTATTGTACCCTGGCATATACAAACCATGTTAACCAGGCTTACTTCGGCATTTAAAGAAAAAAATTTTAGTAAGATAATGAAGAACAGTGCCGAAATTGGCCACTACCTAGGCGATGCTCATGTACCGTTACATGCCAACAGCAACCACAATGGGCAATACACCAATCAAAGAGGTATACATGGTTTTTGGGAAAGCCGGGTGCCTGAACTGCTTGCAGAAAAAGAATTTGATTTTTTTATAGGTAAAGCGGAGTATGTAAAAAACCCGGGTGACTTTATATGGAAACGGGTACTGGAAAGTGCT
>JAYVJU010000240.1:0-2985 GCA_043769035.1 Ferruginibacter sp. | reverse complement strand
ACACCCGAATCATTTGTACGTGCCGGTACATTAGGCTTGCCATTGATGGTAGCTGTAATTGGCGGCGAAACACATCGTTTCAGGCCGCTGGTTGATCTGTACAGGCAAGCTGGTGAAAAAGCAGGGCATGCACCGGAGCAATTAAAAGTAGGACTGCATTCATTGGGTTATATCGCCGATACAACTGATGAAGCTATTGCAGATTTTTATCCCGGCTATGCCAAAACCTTTACACAAATTGGAAAAGAACGTGGCTGGCCGCCGGTAACCAGGGCACATTTTGATGCACAGGCCGGCTCACGTGGCGCACTGATTGTAGGAGGACCGGAAGCGGTAGCAGAAAAAATACAAAGACATAGTGAAGCATTGGGAGGTATATCAAGAATAACTTTTCAAATGGATACTGCAGAATTATCACACGAAAAATTGTTGCGGTCGATAGAACTGTTAGGCACCAAAGTAGCACCCTTGGTAAATGGCAATTAAAATCATTATAAAAAATAGTAAACAGCAACACATGAAAAAGCTTGCACTAATTATTTTACTATCAGTTTCGCTTACAGCAAACAGCCAGTTAATTAAAGATTCGCTTTTAATAGAAGGGCACTACAGAACATTTGTGTATAACCAGCCTGCTGCTGATCTTACAGGCGGCAGCCTCATGTTTGTAATACATGGCTCCGGTGGCAGCAGTAGTAATATGTTGCCGCAAACAAAAAAACTGGAAGCGATAGCCGCAGCAGAAAAATTATTACTGGTTTATCCCGATGGTTACCAGCGTTACTGGAACGAATGCCGTAAATATTCAACCGCTGCTGCCAATAAAGAAAATATTAATGAAGAAAGTTTTTTTACTGCCATGATCAGCTTCTTCGAAAATAAATACCATATCAATAAAAATAAAGTCTTTTCGTCTGGTATGTCTGCCGGCGGACACATGTCCTACAAACTGGCCCTTACTATGCCTGGTAAGATAAAAGCCATTGCATCAGTAGTGGCCAACCTGCCCGACTCTGCATCCAGCGACTGTGTACTTAGCGGCAAACCATTGCCCGTACTTATTATTAATGGCACGCTTGATAATACAAACCCTTACAATGGTGGCCAAATGTTTGTAAACAATGCCAGCTATGGTGTAGTACGCAGTACAGAAAATACATTTAAATTCTGGTCATCGCTTGCAGGGTACAAAGGTGCAGCAAAGAAAAAATTATTACCCGATAATGATCCTGCTGATGAAAGAACTATTGAAAGTTATACCTACAGCAAAAGAAAAAAACCAACCATACAGCTGCTTAAAGTAATTGGCGGCAAACACGATTATCCAAAAGATATAGATGTGTTTATGTATGTATGGGAGTTTTTTAAAAAAGCAAAGTAGGCTCTGCCTTCAATCCATTTTTATTTTAAAAAACAAAGACACAGGTTTGCAATACAATGTTTGTCTGCCTGCGTCTTTGTAAAAATATTATTCTAACCTGTTGTCGGAATTAATTTTTAATGCACCGATAGGGGCAAAAGGTTGGTAGAAAAAATAAGATAGAGGGCTAAAGTGCCATAGGCACGGTAGATTTGTTGCTCTTTTCTATCATGCCTACGGCATTTAGTTGTGTTGTTACTGTTTTTCTACCAACATATCGTCCCTGCCGGGACTGATTAAATTAATTCCACCTACAGGTTATTCTGTCTCTTTTGTTTCCGAAGCTTTAATATCTCTTGTATTTTTTTGCACTGCAATAGCTGCAAATAAACTCAGCACAAACGACATGGCATAAAACCCTTTTTCACTTTTAGCCAGTTCGGCATTCCATAAACCAACGGTAAGTAAAACAATTGTCAAAATAGTACTGAACCATGCAATACCATAATACAGGTTGGTAACAGGAATACCTTCCAGCTGGTCACGTACTGCTTTTTGTACCGATATAGCTGCAAAAAGCCCAAACATTAATACGGTAAAATAATAACCCTTTTCATTTAATTCCATATCGGCATTCCACAGCCCGATAAGAAATGCAGTGATGCCGATTAATAATGCCACCCACGATGCAGCAATAAAAGCCGCCGATGGTTGTTGAATTTGTTTTTGTTCCATAATTAATTTTTTATGGCACAAAACTATCTGCCTGCTGCTGTTATTTTTTTGACATAAATCAAAAACCGAAAAACTAAATGTTAAAACCTGCTGCGTATCCTGCTCAGTGTTTCCTGGCTTATACCAAGGTAAGAAGCTACCTGGCCCAAAGGCACCCGTTCTAAAACATGTGGTGTTTGCTGCAACAGGTTTTCGTAGCGTTCTGCTGCTGTTTTAAACTGTGCATTTACATAGCGTTCTTCCAGGCGGATGTAATATTTTTCATTAATGATCCTCACCAGTCTTTCAATTTCGTGGTATTCGTTAAACAGGCCGGTTAATATTTCTTTTGATATGCTCCATAAAATACAGCTCTCTGTCAACTGTATATTTTCCACAGCCGGTTCCCGGGTAATAAAACTATGAAAGGAGGTTACAAAATCATTTTCAAAACCAAACCAATGGGTTATTTCTTTTCCATCAGCATTATAAAATCCTCTTAAAGCTCCCTTCTCTAAAAAGTACAGATGCCTGCAAACCTGTCCTTCTGTAAGCAGGTAGTCGTTTTTGGGTAAGATGATTTTTTCAAAACAACCTTCCAGTGCATGTTGGGCAGCAGTGCTGAGCTGGTAATAATTTTTTATATGCGTTAAAAGATGTTCCATTAATAAATAAAACTGTTGGCTAAAGATAATGCGGTAAAAACAATTGCGGAAACAAATCAACTGCAACTTTTGTAAATGGTCTGGTCTTTGAAAAACGGTGTTACACGTGAAGGCTGTTACAATAAAGGCATTTATTGCAAATGTTTTTTTAATGCAAATTTTAATTAAACTGCGGCAAAAAAAACAGTAAATACTTAAACCGTTTAAGTAAAGCAACAAAAAAAACAGTAAGGGCTTAACATAAAA
>JAYVJU010000239.1:0-17529 GCA_043769035.1 Ferruginibacter sp. | reverse complement strand
TAATTGTAAACTTTCTAATAAGAAAATATAAATGGCAAATTTAATTTTAAACAAAGTAAAGGCAGGCGATCTTGAGTTAAAAGACAAAGTGGTTGCTATCAACCGTGTTGTTAAAACAACCAAAGGCGGACGTGCTTTTAGTTTTTCTGCTCTTGTAGTTGTTGGTAACGAAGCTGGTGTTGTAGGACATGGTTTAGGTAAAGCCAAAGAAGTACAGGAAGCTATTACAAAAGGTATTGAAGATGCAAAGAAGAATTTAATAAAAGTTCCTATTATGCATGGTACCATACCTCACGAACAATTGAGTAAAGAAGGTGCAGCAAAAGTATTTATTAAACCTGCAGCACACGGTACTGGTGTAATTGCCGGAGGAAGCATGAGAGCAGTTTTAGAAGCCGTAGGAATTACAGACGTACTGGCAAAAAACCTTGGCTCTGCTAATCCTACCAATGTTGTAAAAGCAACGTTTAAAGCATTAGCTTCTTTACGTGAGCCGATTGCAGTAGCAAAAACACGTACTATTTCTTTAAAGAAAGTATTTAACGGATAATAAATGTTTAAAGTTTAAAGTTTAAAGTTGCAAGTCAGCAGACTCCAAAAACCTTAAACCTTTAAACCTTAAACCTTAAACTTACTAAGGCATGAAAAAGATAAAAGTAACACAAGTAAAAAGTGTAATCGACAGATCGGAGCGCCAGAAAAGAACAATGGTAGCTTTAGGTTTAAAAAAGATGAACGCTTCTGTTGAAGTAGAAGCTACTCCTCAGATATTGGGTATGGTTAATAAAGTAAACCACCTGGTAAAAGTAGAAGAGTTAGCATAAACTATATTAAAATATATTATTAACAGCGAGCCCCGTTTACCCGGGGCGTAAGTTTAAAATAGGTACAATGAAATTACATACACTTAAGCCTGCAAAAGGGGCTACACACAAAGAAAAAAGAATTGGCCGTGGTGAAGCAAGCGGTAAAGGCGGTACATCTACAAAAGGTAATAAAGGCGGACAAAGCCGTGCAGGTTACAAAAGTAAAATGGCTCACGAAGGTGGACAGATGCCTATTCAACGTCGTATTCCAAAGCGTGGGTTTAAAAATAACAACCGTATCGAATTTAAAGTATTAAACCTTGGTCAGATCGATCATCTTTCTGAAAAATACGGTATCACAGAATTTAACCTGCAGAATTTATACATCAATGGTTTAATAAGCCAGTTTGATAGTGTAAAGATTTTAGGTAATGGCGAATTGAAAGGAAAATTTACTTTTAAAGTAAATGCGATAAGTGAAAAAGCAAAAGCTGCTATTGAAGCTGCCGGAGGTTCTGTAGAGATAGTTAAATAATTTCACGATATTTGCAGACCCAAACTTGCTGGGTCATTTTTAATTTAGCGCAAAACATTAAATAGTTTCAAATCTGTGAAGAAGTTAATAAAAACACTTAAGAATATCTGGAGCATAGAGGAGTTGCGTAATAAGATCACTTTTACGTTACTGCTTATATTCATTTATATAGTGGGTACACATATCGTGTTGCCCGGTATCGATCCCAATGTATTAGCAGAACTTTCTAAAGGCAATTCAACAACATCTGGTGGTTTATTAGGTTTGCTGGATACTTTTGTAGGCGGCTCCTTTAACAGGGCTTCTATTTTTGCATTAGGTATCATGCCCTATATTTCTGCATCAATTTTTATGCAGCTGATGACCATCCTGGTTCCTCAAATTGCAAAAATTCAAAAAGAAGGTGAAAGCGGAAGAAAGAAGATCAACCAATGGACACGTTATCTTACTGTGGGAGTAACAGCTTTCCAGGCTATTGCCTACATCAGCTTTTTAACTACAACTTATAATAGTGCTTTAATTCCTGCTTACGGAAATTACTTCTGGCTTTCTACTGTAATCATTCTTACCGTAGGTACTTTGTTTGTAATGTGGCTGGGCGAAAAAATTACTGATAATGGTTTAGGTAATGGTACTTCTATAATTATAATGATTGGTATTTTAGGAAGATTGCCACAATCTATTATTCAGGAATGGGCAACAAGAACTACAAGAGGTGCTGGTGGTTTATTAATTATGATGATTGAGATTGTGTTTTTGATTGCCGTAATTATGGGCTTGATTATGTTGATACAGGGTACAAGAAGAGTACCTGTAAACTACGCTAAACAAATTGTAGGTAACCGCCAGTTTGGTGGTGCAAGAAATTTCTTACCATTAAAAGTAAATGCCTCTGGTGTAATGCCGATCATTTTTGCGCAGGCAATATTATTCCTGATAGCATTTATTACAGGCTTAGGAAAAACAACACAGGCAAGCTTTTTAAATGACCATACTAATGGCTGGTATATGCTGATTTATTCAGTAGCGGTAATTGCTTTTACCTTTCTGTACACAGCATTAATATTTAATCCTAAGCAAATGGCTGACGAACTGAAGCGTAATAATGGCTTCATTCCGGGTGTAAAACCAGGCCAGCCAACTGCAGATTATATTGGTACCATCATGGATAGAATTACTTTACCGGGTGCAGTTTTATTAGCATTTGTAGGTATTTTACCAGGGCTTTGCCAATTGGCTTTTGTAGATATGACACAGGGCTTTTCTACTTTCTTTGGTGGTACATCTTTATTGATTATGGTAGGTGTTATTTTAGATACACTGCAACAAATAGAAACGCAGTTATTAATGCGCCAGTACGATGGCTTAATGAGCAGCGGAAGAATACAGGGAAGGCAAGCTGCTACAACAATTTAATTTTTCTTCCCCTTTGTGGGGACTTAACAAAATATATTAAGCCCCGACCGAAAAGTCGGGGTTTGTTTTAAAAATTTATTAATAAACATAAATAATCCCCCTTTAGGGGATAGGGGTATGATTCATTATAAAAGTAAGCACGAGATTGAACTGATGAGAGAGAGCAGTTTGCTGGTGAGTAAAACATTAGCAGAAGTTGCTAAAATCATTAAGCTGGGTATTTCTACTTTTGAACTGGATCAGTATGCAGAAAAATTTATACTGGCAAATGGCGCTACGCCTTCATTTAAAGGATACCAGGATTTTCCCTTTGCCTGCTGCATTTCAGTTAATGATGCTGTGGTACATGGCTTTCCTACAAAAGATGCATTAAAGGATGGAGATATAGTTTCTGTGGATGTAGGTGTTTTTAAAAATGGGTTTCATGGCGATAGCGCTTATACTTTTGCAATTGGTCAAATCAGTGATGAGGTAAAACAATTACTGCACGTAACAAAAGCATCTTTATACAAGGGTATTGAAAAAGCAATACATGGCAATCGTGTTGGAGATATTGCTTATGCTGTTCAAAACTATACCGAAAAAGAACATGGTTATGGTGTGGTAAGAGAATTGGTAGGGCATGGCCTGGGCAGAAAATTACATGAAGAGCCACAGGTACCCAATTACGGTAAGCGTGGTACCGGTGCCAAATTAAAAGAAGGAATGGTAATAGCCATTGAACCCATGATAAACCTCGGTACTAAAAATGTATATCACGATAAAGATGGCTGGACGATAAGGACAGAAGATGGTAAGCCTGCAGCACATTACGAACATGTGGTTTGTGTTCAGAGAGGCAAGGCCGATGTATTATCTTCATTTGCAGAAATAGAAGCGGCAGAAAAAGCAAACCCTGCTCTTTGTTCGGATTATTGAATATGAGTGGAGAATCGTTAATAGGAAATGCAACATCCAGCATTAACTCATGTCTCACCACTCACGACTGACGCCTCACAATATCCTGTACTTTAATTGTACCCTTTCATCGCTCCAGATATTATCAGGGCTTATATAAGTGTCTTTGTATTGAATAATAATACCGGCTTTTGCAAATACATCTCTTACCAGTTCGCTGCAGATATAATTTCGGTTCTTCTCTCTTTTACTAATATGAAATAAAATACGCATCATTATACGTACAATTTCAAAATTGTCGTAAGGCCGGGCTAACTCATCTAATCCAAAACTTATTCCCCGGTTTAATTTTTCTTTTTCCAGATCAATATTCAGGCTGGCAATTGCAATCTGCCCTTTGTAGGGGCGCCTTTTATCTTTATAATCATTTAAATATTTTGATAGAGGAATTAAACGTATGCCTACGTATGGTTCGGCTTCCAGCACTAATACCCTCCCTAATTCATCATCTTTATAAACTACAGCTACGTGGCTCCAGGTGCTTTTGGTTAGTTTTTGTATAATACCGGAAAAAGCATAGCTACCACTGCTGAAAAAAATATCGCCTGTTTTTACAAAGGCTCTCACTTTTTCGTAAGGGATAACGGGCATTTCTTTAAGTTGCTTTTTTGTAATTGAATTGGCCATTGTTTTTGTGATATAAATAAGTGAAGTAAGATTTAGAATTTTAAAATTAATATTTACTAATTACTTTTAGCATTCAAGATACGAATTCGATAAATGAATAAAAAAAGTTTGGTGGTAATTGGTGGTGGTGCAGCAGGTTTTTTTTGTGCTGTTAATGCTGCAAGGATGAACCCTGCGCTGCAGGTTACTATAATTGAAAAAACAGGTAAATTATTAAGTAAGGTAAAAGTAAGTGGCGGCGGCCGCTGCAATGTTACCCATGCCTGTTTTAGTATTGCAGATATGATTAAAAAGTATCCCCGTGGTGCAGCTTTTTTAAAAAAAGCATTTCACCATTTTTTTACAACAGATACCATTGAGTGGTTTAAACAAAGAGGGGTTGTATTAAAAACCGAAACCGATGGCAGGATGTTTCCTGTAACAGATACTTCTCAAACCATTATTGATTGCCTGATGAAGGAAGCTAATAAATATGGTGTGGAAATTTTGATGAATAAAGAAGTGAAGGATCTGTCAATTAATACAGCAGGTTTGTGGTCTTTAATGTGCGGCGGGGCGTTAATTGAAACAGATTATGTTTGTATTGCCAGTGGCGGTTATCCAAAAACAGATCAGTTTGGATGGCTGAAGCAGGCAACGCATGATATTGAAGCACCAGTGCCATCTTTATTTACATTTAACATGCCGGGCAATGCCATTACTGCTTTAATGGGGGTGGTTGTTGAAAATGCAACTGTAAAAATTGTTGGCACAAAATTACTGGAACAAGGGCCTTTATTAATTACACATTGGGGAATGAGCGGACCGGCAATTTTAAAACTTTCTGCATGGGGAGCCAGGGAATTAGCAGCCTGCAACTGGCAATTTGCAATATTGGTAAACTGGGTACCGCATTACAATGAAAATACATTACGGGAAAAAATGCAGCAACTTCGTTTTGAAATTGCCACTCAAAAAATTGTAAACAGAAATCCATTTAGTCTGCCCAATCGGTTTTGGGAATATTTATTGCAGCAGTCGGGGATAAAGGATGACCTGCGCTGGGCCGACCTGCCGGCTAAAGAACAAAACAAGCTGATTAAAAATTTATGTGCACAGCAATTTGATGTAAAAGGTAAAACTACTTTTAAAGAAGAATTTGTAACTGCAGGTGGAGTACTGTTAAATGAAATTGATCATAACACCATGCAGAGTAAAAAATTACCCGGCTTGTTTTTTGCCGGCGAAGTACTCAATATAGACGGCGTTACGGGAGGGTTTAACTTTCAAAATGCGTGGACCACGGGGTGGATAGCTGCAAAAGCAATAAGTGGTTTAGGAGTTTAGAAAGTTTAGAAGTTTAGTAGTGTGCCCTAAACTCCTAAACCCTAAACTGCTAAACCAACCTTCACAAATACTTATCAATACTCATTTTTACACAACAGCATTTTAATCTACATTTGCGCTGGCAATATTCAACAGCCAAAGCATCACTGCAATGTTTAAAAAGTTAGACCGTTACATAATATCAAAATATCTTACCACATTTTTCTTTTGCCTGTTGTTGTTAACGGCAATTGTGGTGGTGGTTGATATAAGTGAACATACTGATGACTTTGTAAAATCTAAATTGCCGGTATCAAAAATCGTTACCGATTTTTATTTCGGGTTTATTCCACGTATTGATGCCATGCTGTTTCCGCTTTTTGTTTTTATTGCGGTAATATTCTTTACTTCAAAAATGGCAACCCGGTCGGAGATAGTAGCCATTTTAAGCAGCGGGGTTAGTTTCAGGCGTTTTTTATTGCCTTACATTATTGGAGGTTTGTTTTTATCTGTACTGTTATGGCTGGGCTATCAATATGTGGTGCCAAAAGCCAATAAAAAATGGGGCGATTTTGAAAAGAAATATATTAACCCGAATTTTGGCAATGCAAACGGTAATACCACTTACAAGCAATACCTCTACTTCCGCAACGATTCCAACACTTACATTGGTATAAAAGGTTATGATACTATTTCAAAAATCGGTATTGGTTTTTTTGTACAACGTTTTTCCAATAATAAATTATTATACAATTTACGGGCAGATAATTTTAGCTGGGATACAACAACTAAAAAATGGAAACTTGCCAATGTTGTGGAAAGAACATTTAATGTTATTACAGAAAACGTTAAGCGTTATCCCGAATTGCAGATGACTTATAATTTTAAACCGGTTGACCTGCGTAAAGACGAGTATCTTAAAGACCAGATGCAAACACCGGCATTAGACCAATTTATAAAGCAGGAACGTTTAAGAGGCTCAGAGGGATTAAGTTCGTTACTGGTAGAGCGGTATAACCGGGATGCTATCCCGGCCTCGGTACTCATCTTAACTGTAATTGGCGTTTCGCTGGCATCCCGTAAAGTAAGAGGGGGCAGTGGGCTTCATCTTGCAATTGGGGTTGTAATAAGCGTACTTTACATATTATTCAGCAGGTTTTCGGTTGTGTTTGCCACCAAAGGAAATTTAGCACCGTGGCTTGCTGCATGGCTGCCTAATATAATTTTTGGAATACTTGCATTTTACCTGTACAAAAGGGCGCCAAAATAAAGAGCCGCCTTTACTCCTGTAAAAATCCCATCTATTTAATATTCTTCGGCACTAATCTGCAAACTTTCTTTTAAAAGTTTTGTTTAACAGGGTTGCACATCGTAATTTTAAACATCTTTACAGGATTTAATTTCATATAGTATTTTACGAAATAAGGTACTGGTACAATATAAATTTCAATTGAGGTATGGGAGTTATTAAAGACACATTTAAGGTAAAATCTGACATAGTAGCTGCTGAAATAAAAGCGCTGCTTAAAGAGCATGGTAACAAAAAAATTGGGGAAGTAACCCTTAGCCAGATATACCAGGGCATGCGTGGTATTACAGGGCTGGTAACCGAAACCTCGTTGCTTGATGCACAGGAAGGTATCCGCTTTCGTGGATACACCATTCCGGAATTACAGCAAAAACTACCCAAAGCACCCAAAGGTTCGGAGCCTTTACCCGAAGGTTTATTTCATTTAATGCTGATGGGAGAATTACCGACCGAAGAAGATGCACAGCATATTACCAATGTTTGGCAACGCCGCAGCCATGTACCCAATCATGTATTTGATACCATTGAGGCATTACCGGTAAGCACTCACCCTATGACGCAGTTTGTAGTGGCAATTATGGCGCTGCAAACCGAAAGCCACTTTAGTAAAAACTATGCCGCCGGCATGAGCAAAAAAGATTATTGGGAATCGGTGTTTGATGACTCAATGGATTTGATTGCACGCCTGCCAAGAGTTGCAGCTTATATCTATCGCCGTAAGTATAAAAATGGAGAACATATACAACCTAATGGTTTGTTAGATTGGTCGGGCAATTTTGCCCATATGATGGGATACGATGATGAATCTTTTAAAGAACTGATGCGTTTGTATATGACGATTCATGCCGATCACGAAGGAGGAAACGTTTCAGCACATACCACCCATCTGGTAGGATCTGCATTAAGCGATCCTTATTTAAGTTTTGCTGCCGGTATGAATGGCCTTGCCGGGCCATTACATGGATTAGCCAACCAGGAAGTAATAAAATGGATTTATGAATTAAGAGAAGAAATAGGATCTGATCTTCCTTCTAAAACACAGATAGAAGAGTATGTAAAGAAAACTTTGACCGAAGGAAAAGTTGTACCCGGTTATGGCCATGCGGTATTGCGTAAAACAGATCCACGTTTTACTGCACAAATGGAGTTTGGTAAAAAGCATATGGCTGATGATCCGTTGGTGCAAACCGTTTGGAATATTTATGAAGCCGTACCACCCATTTTACAATCATTAGGAAAAATAAAAAACCCATGGCCAAATGTAGATGCACACAGCGGTGCATTACTGGTACACTATGGTATGGTGGAGTATGAATTTTATACCGTGTTATTCGGTGTTTCAAGATCGCTGGGAGTATTGGCAAGTTTAATATGGGACAGGGCATTAGCCTTCCCATTAGAAAGACCAAAATCTGTAACTACGGATCTGGTTAAAAAATGGCTGGATGGTAAGGATGAAATTTGGGGAGATTAAAAATAAATTCTTAAAATAAAAGCCTGGCAAAACGCCGGGCTTTTATTTTTGGCTGCAACTGATAGCCACTATATATTTGCAATCCGTTTGGAGGGTTAGCTCAGTTGGCTAGAGCGTCCCGAAATGCTTCGGGAAGGTCTTAGGTTCTTTAAAAAATAAATGGGGGGTTAGCTCAGTTGGCTAGAGCGCTTGCATGGCATGCAAGAGGTCGTCGGTTCGACCCCGATACTCTCCACAAAAATCATATCCCACTCCAGTGGGATTTTTTGTTTGCTATGTTTTTTGTTTACATCATATATTCTGCAAAGTGGGATAAATATAATATTGGCAGCTGTAATGATTTAGAATTAAGAATGCTGCAACATAATGCTGGAAGAAATATTTCCACAAAAAATGGCGTACCATGGATATTGAAATATTGCGAATCATTTACTACACGGGCAGAAGCAATGAAAAGAGAAAAAGAGTAAAAAATATATTGAATTGCTAATTAGCTCATTTGGTTAGAGCGTCCCGAAAGCTTTCGGGAAGGTCGTCGGTTCGACCCCGATACTCTCCACAAAATCTGATAGCGATTAGTAAATTCTAATCGCTATTTTATTTTACAACATAATTTATTGATTAGCTCAGGTAGCTAAAGCGTCCCGAAAGCTTTCGGGAAGGTCGTCGGTTCGACCCCGATACTCTCCACAAAAATCACATCCCACTTCCCGTGGGATTTTTTTTACCGCAGCTTATGCAAAAACTGTAATATTGTTTAATGCGTATATTACCGGAATAAAACTCCGGCATTCAAATTAAAAATAAATTACAGGTTCTTGTAAATGGGATATGAAACATACATTCACCAATACTGACGGACAAGGTAAAATAATCCTGCTTAAAGATGAAGCCAGCTTTCAGCAGGATTATTTTCAACATACTTCAGGAATTGCCTGGTACACTATTGTATGGAATACCGGTAAAAAACAAACCGTAATTATTGATGAAGTAAGTTATGATTTTGAAGCTGATTGCCTTTTGCCGATTATGATGGACCAGACTTTTGTATTTGAACATCCTCAGCATATTGTAGCCTGGCAGTTTAACAGGGAGTTTTATTGCGTGGTTAATCATGATGCAGAAGTTGGCTGCGTAGGGTTCCTGTTTTATGGGCCTTCGCCTACTATGTTTGTTAAGCTTGATAAAGAAAGTGTGCATATCATGCAGCAATTGCTGCAATTATTCGAAGAGGAATTTATATCGGAAGAAACCATTAAGGGGGAGATGCTGCGGATCCTACTGATAAGACTAATTATTACAATAACAAGATTTGCTAAAAAACAATACCTGGACAATGAAGAATTGAACGAAGAAAAATTTTACCTGTTAAGGCAGTACCATTTGTTGGTTGAACTGCATTACCGCAAGCAACACCAGGTACAGTTTTATGCCGGCCTGCTGAATAAATCTCCCAAAACCATCGCTAATATATTTTCATTATACAGTAAAAAAACACCGCTACAGGTTATTATGGAAAGAGTAATTACCGAAGCAAAACGATTATTTTATTATACCGATAAATCTGTAAAAGAAATTGCTGACGATCTTGGGTTCGACGATGTATCGCACTTTAGTAAATTTTTTAAAAAACAGACTTCATTAAATCCTACTGAACTTAAAAAAAATGTTAAGAAACGGAGTTAAGTAAAATGTACAAATCTTCGGGAACAATCTCCATTTGCCGCCATCATATTTGATGGCATTTTTGTAGTGTAAAAAAATAGTAATGAAATCATTTTCCATTAGCCTGGTTTTACTTATAGTTTCGGTAAGCGTCTTTTCGCAGGTAACAAAATATTACAATAACAACGGCATCGCTATTAAAGGATACGACCCTGTTGCTTATTTCCTCGTTCAAAAGCCCGTTGAAGGCAGCGATACATATACACTGGATTGGAGTGGTAGTAAATGGAAATTTATTTCACAAACCAACCTCGACAGTTTTAAACTTGCTCCTTTAAAATATGCACCTCAGTTTGGCGGTTATTGCGCTTATGGTGTCAGCGAAAATCATACATCTCCAACAGATCCTAGGGCATGGACAATTGTAAATGACAAACTGTATTTGAATTATAGTTTAAAAGTAAAAGAGTATTGGTTAAAGGACACCGTCAGCCGTATAAAAACGGCAAACGAAAACTGGCCATTGCTTAACAAATAAAATTCTACAATAAATGAAACCAATTATTCTGGCCATTGCAGTTGCAATATTTACAATTGCAAATACAAACGCACAAAATGCATTACGGCTAAAAAATTTCAATCTTCAAAAAGGTGTAGCTATACAGGGTTACGATCCCGTTGCTTATTTTACACAGCAAAAAGCGGTAAAGGGAAACAAACAGTTCTCCATTTCTGCCGAGGGTATCATCTATTATTTTTCAACTGCTGCCAATAAAGATTTATTTAGCAAAGATTATAAAAAATATGAACCACAATACGGTGGCTGGTGTGCTTATGCTATGGGAGCCAGTAACGATAAAGTGGAAATTGATCCCGAAACATTTAAAATTAAAGATGGCAAGCTTTATCTGTTCTACCATTCATGGGTAAATAATACGCTTACCAAGTGGAATAAGGATGAAGTAAATCTTAATACCAAAGCAGATAAGAACTGGCAGGTTTTATATCAGTAATTATTAACAACACAAATAAGCCATGTCATTCAAAATTATCATTTCGTGGTTGCTCAGGGTTGTAGCAGCAGTAATTCTTTTACAAACACTTTATTTTAAATTCACGGGTCACCCCGAATCTGTAGAGCTGTTTACAAAACTTGGCGTAGAGCCATGGGGTAGAATAGGTACCGGTGTTATTGAATTAATAACCGGTATATTATTATTAATTCCATCAACTGCATTTATTGGGGCTGCATTGGGTATAGGGTTAATGAGTGGTGCCATACTTTCTCATATTGCTGTAATTGGTATCGAGTCAAAAGGCGATGGCGGGCAATTGTTTATACTGGCAATAATTGTATTTGTATGCTGTAGCATAACATCATTGTTACATAAACAACAGGGCATTTTATTATTTAACCGTGTTTTTAAAAAAGCATAAAATGAAAAAATCTGTTATTGCATTTATAATTTTATTAGGTACAATAATCAATGTACAAGTTTACGCACAGGGTTGCAGCGATGCAGGCTTCTGCACCATTGGCAATATAAAGCCACATGGTACAGCTTTACAAAATATAAAAAAGCAAAAACTGACTGTAATACTTGCCAATGGCACAGGCGATGAAAATGTATTTGTATTTACACCGGGTATTCAATACGATAATCAATTATCTGAGCGGTGGGCAATACAGGCAAAAATTACGGCTAATTATGCTTCGGGTAATTTAGGTACTGCTTTTGGTTTAGGCGATGCTTATTTATCGGGCACATACAGCATAAAGGATAAAAGCAGCTGGAAAAAATCAATTCTGTTAGCTACCAAACTGCCTTTAAATAATAGTGATATACGGGAGGGAACCAGGCCATTACCAATGCAATACCAAAGCAGTTTAGGTACAGTTGATATAATTGGCGGTTTTAGTATCACCAATAATAAATGGGCTTTTGCAACAGCTTTGCAGCAACCGGTAAGTGGCAGAAATGGAAATACTTTTTTACCTGCATACTGGAATACTGCAGCAGCATTAAAATATGCAGCAACAAATGATTTTAATCGTAAAGGCGATGTATTATTAAGAGCAGGATACAATCTTGTGCCCAATAAAAAATTAAATATCAATCTTGGTTTGTTAGGCATTTATCATTTGGGTAAAGACAGTTATATAGATGGAAACATAAGTAACAAACCAATTGATATTGCCGGCTCGGATGGTTTAACACTTAATGGTACAGCAGCAGCCTGGTATAGGGTAAGTAATAAGTTTTCAATTGGGTTAACAGGCGGGGTGCCTTTTGTTGTAAGGGATGTAAGGCCCGACGGATTAACCCGGTCATTTGTAATAGCACCGGAATTTATTTTTAATTTTTAAATATATTTTTATGCGTTTATTAATTGCGGTTTTAATAATTGTTGTAACAATTCAGTCATGTAAAAAAGATAAAGATTCATTTGCATCTACTGTAACTGTTAATGAAATGGTGGATACAACAGGCATGTTAAAATATTCCGGCAGTTTTACTTCTGGGCCTTTTGGTACAGTAACCGGCAAAGCCGAAGTATATAAAAATGGCGCTGAGTATAAAGTTAAGCTTGCCAATTTTAATACCAACAACGGGCCGGCATTGCATGTTTATTTATCTAAAGAAGCGATGCCGATAAACTATATCGACCTGGGCGTTTTAAAATCAACTAATGGCAACCAGGTTTATAGCGTAACAGGTATGCCGGATTTTATGGAGTATAAATATATATCGATTCACTGTGTGGCATATAATCATCTTTTTGGTTCAGCATTAATACAATAAATATTTAGTGGTATGATTTTTATTCAACTGTCACAGCAATTACAATCATTGGGTAACTTGATTTTATTATTAAATGAAAAGCAGTACATCCAAAAAATAGAACACCTGGGTAATGCAAGCATTGGAAGTCATACAAGGCATATTATTGAATTATTGCAATGTGCAGTTGATGGTTATTATACAGGTTCGGTTGATTATATAAACCGCACCCGCAATCTTTTACTGGAAACCGATATTGAGTTGGCGTATGTAACTTTGCAACAACTTATTAATAATATCAGGAATGACGATGCACAATTGAAAATGAATGTTGAACATACAGGAGATGAAACCGGCCAAAAAGTATTTACTACTTATTACAGGGAGATAGTGTATAATACTGAGCATACCATACACCATCTGGCATTAATTAAAGTGGCATTAATAGAAATGAAATTATGCATAGTGGATAAAAATTTTGGGATGACAAGTTCAACTATAAAATATAAAATGGAAGTGAGTAATGCCTGAGATACAAAATGTAATTATTGAGAATATCCGTAACTTCTTTTATCAATAAGATTTACTTTATGTGTACAGTTGTATTTGTTCCCGGTAATAATAAATATTGTTTCGCATCTCTACGGGACGAGGATCCAAAACGTGCCAAAGCTGCTTTACCAATATTGCAATTAAATAATAAAGTGACGTATTTATCTCCGGTAGATCCAGTGGGTGGCGGTACATGGATTGGCGTAAATGAAAAAGGGCATGTGATTATTTTGCTCAATGGTGGTTTTGAGAAGCATACGGATAGTGGACCATATCTTAAAAGCAGGGGCATTATAGTAAAGGAACTTTTAGGTGCTGCAATGCCGGTGGTGGATTGGATGCTGATGGATATGGAAAATATTGAATCCTACACGTTAGTTGTATGGGCAGATAATAATCTCTTTCAACTGGTTTGGGATGGAACTGAAAAACACAGGATAAGATTGGCGGCGGATATGCCGTATTTATGGTCTTCATCAACGTTGTACAACAATAAAATTAAAACATACAGAAGGGAATTATTTGAAAACTGGATGGCAACAGCCCCTGAAATTTCAAAAACTTCGGTACTTGATTTTTTTAATGTTGTTGCGGATAATGAAAATGGATTTATTATGAACAGGAGAGAGCGCATTAAGACACTGAGTTATTCTTTTATTGAATTGACGGATGAGACTGCATTGATGAGCTATTTGGATTTGCAAAGCTTAACTGATAAAGCAACTGCAATAGACCTTAAGAAAAAAGCAGCAGCCTGTTTATTTTAAAATACGTGGGTTCACATAAAATTGACTATGGTTTTACAAAAACTAAAATATAAATTCAGGGTATTAAGGATTAAAGTTTTCAGTTGGGAGTATTGGCCAATGTGGGTGGTATATTTTCCTGCAGGTTTTTATTTTATCTATGTTTGTTTAAAAGCAAGATCATTTTTCTTTTTTTCAGCTGCCAATCCTTCTATTGAAACAGGAGGTATGTTTTTTGAAAGTAAATGGAAAATATTTGAACTTATTCCAAAACAATATTTTCCCGCCACTATTTATGTTGATGCAGCAGATGATTTACAATCAACAATACAAAAAATGGGAGCTGCCGCAATTGTATTTCCGGTAATTGCCAAGCCAGACCGTGGAGAGAGGGGCTGGTGTGTAAAAAAAATTAATACTGTAGCAGAACTTGATGCTTATAAAAAATCTGTTGTAATTCCATTCCTCATACAGGCTTATGCAGCTTATCCTTTAGAGTTCAGCATTTTTTATTATCGTCATCCCAATAACAATACAGGTGCTGTAACATCGGTAACGCTGAAAAAATTATTGAGTGTTACAGGTGATGGCGTTTCCACTATTGAACAATTGATTGAACGTAACGACCGTGCGTTTCTGCAATCTACAATACTTAAAAAAAGTGAACAGATAAACTTAAGCCGTATTTTAAAATATGGGGAGGAAGAAATACTGGTGCCCTACGGAAATCATGTACGTGGGGCTATGTTTTTAGATTATAATAATATTGTGGATGAACAGTTGGTTAACACTTTTGATACTATCAGTAAAAGCATTAATGGTTTTTATTTTGGCCGCTACGATCTGCGTTGCAATAGTATTGAAGATTTAAAGCAGGGTAAAAATTTTGCTATACTTGAATTGAATGGAGCAGGGGCAGAGCCTGCACATATTTATCAGCCCGGCTTTTCTTTTTTTAAAGCGCAAAAAGTAATTACCGCTCATTACGAAATGATGTATGAAGCAGCAAAGGAAAATAAAAAGAGGGGCTTTGAATACATGAGCTTCAGATCGTTTAAAGAAATACGCAGCATGGAAAAAGCACTTAAACAAAAACAACTAAGCTTAAATTTTAACCAATAATTTCATCAATCTAAAAAAAATAAAAGTAGTTTCGTAAAAAAATTATCATCATGGAATTAAAAGAACAATTTGAAAAGGCTGCCGCAGACAGTAAAAACCTGAGCGCTAAACCTGATAACGAAACATTACTGCAATTGTACTCTTTGTACAAACAATCAACTGAAGGCGATGTTAATGGCGAAGCACCATCCAACCCATTTGATTTTGTAGGTAAAGCTAAATACGAAGCTTGGACTTCATTGAAAGGGAAAGCAAAAGATACAGCGATGGGGGAGTATGTGGCGCTGGTAGAAAAATTAAAAGGATAATTTAAGATTTCTTATAGAAAAAAATGCCGGATCAGTTCCGGCATTTTTTTCTATAAAATTATTTTACTGTATTAATGCAACATTTCCTTTCAATGTAAGTGTGGTACTGTTATCACAAATAATATCTGCTGTGTACACATATACATCCGGTGTAAGTTTTAATCCTTTAAAAGTTCCGTTCCATCCTGCCGAAGCATCATTGGGTGTAAAACCATTTTTTTCAAACACCACTTCGCCCCAGCGGTTAAATATGCGTAGTGTTTTAATGCTGAATAATCCCGTGCCTCTTGGATAAAAAATATCATTTATCCCATCTCCGTTTGGAGAGAAAGTATTTGGTAAAAATATATTAGCGCCGTTACAGACCACAAAAATAGTTACATGATCTCTCGATTTGCAGCCTCCTGCATTCCTTACTTCCAAAGTGTATTCTGTAGTTTCTTTTGGTTTAACGGTTACATTGGGGAAATTAGTTTGTACAACACTTTGTGTTGGCGACCATATTGCAGTGCTCACATCAGCAGAAACTGTTGGTTTTAATTCTATCGTCTGGCCTATGTTAATAGTTTTATCCTGCCCGGCTTCAACTGTTGGTATAGGATAAACTTTTACAGTTACAAAGCCGGTATCTTTAAAGCAGGATTTATCATCGGTTCCAATTACACGGTAGATTGTTGTGATTGAAGGACTTGCTAATGGTGTTGCAGAGGTAGTGCTGTTTAAACCTGTTGACGGGCTCCATATATAAGTTGATGCACCACTTGCAAATAATCTTACAGCACTGCCTTTACACAATGTGTCGCCATTACTGTTACTCATTGCAAAAGGTTGTTTTACATTTACTATAACACTGTCTGTATTACTGCAACCCTGTGCAGTAGTTCCTCTTACCATATAAGTAGTAACAGAATCTGGCCTGGCAACCGGTGCAGGGCAATTTGCACAACTTAAACCTGTTGATGGGCTCCATGTATATGTTGCAGCGCCTGTTGCAGTAAGTGTGGTGCTTTTTCCCCTGCACACTAAAGTGTCTGCACCTGCATTAATAGTAGGTACTAAAAACGCATCAATGATTCTTGTTGCAGTGTCTTTGCATCCGCTGCTGTTGGTTGCTGTTACCTGTATGGTATAAGTGCCGGCAGTGGTATAAATCTGTGTAGGAGGATTTTGTAATGTTGACAAATTGCCGTTTGCAAAATTCCAGCTCCAGCTGATGGCTGAAGTATCGGGTATAATTAACTGGCCATTAAAGTTTACCGTTAACGGTGCACAACCATTTGCTGTGCTTGCAATAGCGGCCTGTGGCGAAGCAACAATTTTTACTGGTGCAATACTTTGTATAGTATCCTTACAACCACTTTGTGTTGTTACTATTAATCCCGGATAGTATAATCCCGGAGCATTATAAGCATGTGTTGGATTTTGAAGCAGTGATGAATTACCATCGCCAAAATTCCACTGATAGTTTGTAATTACTTCATTGCTGAAAGAAGAATCTGAAAAAGTTATTGAAGCTGCATCGCAATAAGTATTATTGATAAAACCAAAGTTGGCATTAACACCATTTACCACAATAGTATCAGGCCCTGAAATTGGAACCACACATCCACCCGGATCAACAAGGATCATTTTAGGGACATAAATACCCGGTATAGTATAAGTATGCGAAACGATTGAATCTGTAGTGGAATTTGTAGAACCATCATTAAAATCCCAGATAAATGAAAGCCTGTCTTGTGTTGATGCTGTAAAGTTTACTGTTAAAGGCTTGCACCCATTTATAGGGCCATAATTAAATGTACCTAACGGGCCTCTTACAGTAATTGTTTTTTGTTTTATATCTGTACAACCTCCGGGGCTGTTTACGGTAAGTTTGGCAATATATGTTCCGGGAATATTGTAAAAATGCGATGGATTATCTGTT
>JAYVJU010000238.1:0-10911 GCA_043769035.1 Ferruginibacter sp. | reverse complement strand
CTGGAACATTGACTTTTGGTGCTAATGAAGCTGTAACACTAAATAATGCTGCTGGGTTAACAATTAATAACAATATTACACTAAATAACATTTTAACTTTTACCAGCGGTAAATTAACAATAGGGAATAATACATTGACAATTTCTAATAATGCTCCGGCAGCAATAGTAGGTCATAACACAAATAGATATGTGGTAACCAACGGAACAGGAACTTTGCAAAGAGCTATTGCTGCAGCTACAAATTCTTACGACTTTCCTGTTGGTAATGCATTTTTTTACAAATTATCCAATATTACTTATACCACAGCACCCACCGCAGCCGGATTTTTATCTGCAAGATGGAATGTTGGTTATCCGGGCTGGCCTAATATGGTCCCATTGGTTGAACCGAATGGAGGAGCACCAATAAACCTTGTAAGTGTTGCATACAATGGCTCCTGGTTTTTGGATCCGGATATTAATCTTGCAGGAGGACTCTATACCGGAACTTTTACCGGTAATGGCGATAATGTGGTTATTGATTATCTGCAAACAGTATTAGTTAAGCGTCCAACAGCTGGTGGAAACTGGACATTAGACGGAACACATGTAACAACAACAGGTTCAAATGCACTATATACTTTAAGCAGAACAGGGATGTCAGGATTTTCCGAATTTGCAGTTGGCGGTATCCTTAATGTTTCTCTGCCCATAAACCTTAATTACTTAAATGGATTCAAACAAAACGGTGTTCATAATCTGGTGTGGAAAGTTACCTGTACCAATAACCCAACAGTAACTATGAGTTTGGAGCGTAGTGCAGATAACAGAACTTTTACAGGCATTACTACAATTACAGCTGATGCAGTACGTTGTGAGCAACCATTTAGTTTTACAGATAATAGTCCGTTGAAAGGTACCAATTATTACCGCCTGAAAATGACAGATGCTAATGGTAAAATATCTTACAGTGCAGCAATTGCAATACTAAACGCAGCATCAGGGTTTGATATCGTTGGCCTGTTGCCAACACTGGTAAATAACAATGCCATATTAAATGTTACCGCTGCACAAAAAACAAGGATGGATGTGATTGTTACAGATATTGCAGGCAAGCAGGTGCAAAAAATTGCGTACAATTTAATTGCAGGCAGCAACCAGTTTAGTATGAACCTCTCTGGTCTTGCAGCAGGTACTTATCAAATTACGGGTTATACTGCAGAGGGAAAATCTAAAACTATCCGTTTTGTAAAACAATAATCAGTAACAATATTTTTTAATCCCTTAAAGCATTTGCTTTAAGGGATTTTTATTTGATATTGCTGATCATTAAAATACCATGCGGTGGGTATTGGGCGGTAACCGGTTAAAGTTAATTTTAAGGAATATAAAAATGATGGGTATGCGTATAACAAGATTGCTTTTGTATTGGTGTTTGTTAACGGGCAGCATTGGTGTGCAGGCACAAAAGAAAACCAAGGCGCAGTTGCTGGAAGATTTAAACAGTACAACTGACAGTATTAAATTAAAAGCCAGCTACCAGTTGGCTAAAAATTATTTAAGGGTAAGCCTTGATACCTGTGAAGATTTTGCTGAAAAAGCAATTGTACTGGCGCAAAAACTAAATGATAAAAAAAGGGAGTCGGAGTGTTATGCTCTGTTGGGCGCTGCAAAAAAATACCGTGGCGAATATGAAGCTGCAATAGCTTTTCATTTAAAAGCATTAGCCATAAAAGAAAAGTACAGCGATGATTATGGCATGAGTATTACATTGAACGATATCGGCATTGTATATAAAAACCTGCGGCGTTATGATGAAGCGATGGGGTATTATAAAAGATCGCTGGTATATGCAAAAAAAGCCAATGAATTAAAAAGTGTGGCCATGCTTACAAATAATATAGGTACCATCCACAGCGAAAGGCAGCAGTATGATTCTGCAAAATATTATTTGAACCAGGCGTTGCCTGTTGCCTACCAGAGTAAAGACAGTGGCGCAATAGTTACAGTGTTAAGTAATTTAGGAGAGGTATCGGGCAACACAAAAAATTATACCGAAGCACTGAATTATTTTTATAAATGCCTGCCGATTGATAAAGCATTTGATGATAAGTACGGCATGATTACAGATTACGTGGATATTGGCGGTTCATTAATAAACCTACAGCTATTTGATAAAGCAAAGCCATATTTCGATTCGGCCTATGCTATTGCAGATAAAGGAGATTTTTTAAAAGAAAAGATAGAAGTTATAAATTCATTGGTTACTTATTACACTGTAAAAGGTGAGCTGGAAAAGGCACAGGATCTTTCTGCTGAATTAAATACACTGAAAGATTCTACCATGAATATGGAGATACATAAAAATATTTCGGAGCTGTCGACAAAATACGAAACCACAAAAAAAGAGAAGGAGTTACAGGAACAGCAATTTGAAAATACAAGAAAACAATACTGGATCATTGGCTTGCTTTGTTTGCTGGGCCTTGGCGGTTTGCTGGCATTTTCTTATTATAAAAGATACAGGCTTACACAAGAGAAAAGATTGCAACAGGCTATTATTAAACAACAGGATATTGCTACCAGGGCTGTAATTGAAGCCGAAGAAAATGAACGCAAACGTATTGCAGGTGATCTGCACGACGGCGTGGGGCAAACCATGAGCGCTGCAAAAATGAATTTAAGCAGTATTGAAAGCAGATTGAATTTTGGCAACGAAGAAGACCGGATTGCTTTTGAAAAAATTGTAAACCTGGTTGATGAAAGCTGTAAAGAAGTAAGGACAGTAAGCCATAATATGATGCCGAATGCTTTATTAAAAAGCGGGCTAAGCAGTGCAGTTAAAGAGTTTATTGATAAGATAGACAGCCGCATTTTAAAAGTAAATTTATACAGCGAGGGTTTACATGAGCGGCTGGATAGTAATGTGGAAACGGTATTGTACAGGGTAATTCAGGAATGTGTGAACAATGTAATAAAACACAGCGGCGCTAACGCACTGGATATATCTTTAATAAAAGATGCTGATGGTATTGCAGCAACTATTGAAGATAATGGCAGGGGATTTTCTGTTGGCGAAAAAGAAAAAGCAGAAGGCATCGGGCTAAAAAATATCCGTACCAGGATTGAATATCTTAAAGGCACTGTTGATTTTGATTCGGCACCGGGAAAAGGAACACTGGTGGCTATTCATGTGCCATTGTAAGCAGGGCTGTTTGTGCAGGCTTTGGTAATGGCTGTTGGTTGGCATTGTATTTTTTTACAAGCACATAGCTGATAATTATCAACAGCAATAAAAGTATAATAGTAAAATAAATTCCGGGCTGGTCTTTTAGTCTGCGTTTTTCTTTACGGCTTTTCTTTTTGGCTATTTGTTTTTGCAGTTCGCTGTTTAAGTGTTCAACAGAAACTACCATATTTTTTTTATTGCTGAATTGTTCCAATCCTTCCACAGCATCATTAATAAATTCATCTTCGGCCATCATCTTTTCCAGCTCATGACTTTCCTGATTTGATAACTGTTGGCTGAGGTAATCCATCAGCTTTTGGTTATCAATATCTTTATTACTGTTGTTTAATATGTTTTTTAAATCGTCGCTCATTATTTCATAAAAGGCTATGGTCTTTTTTCAAGTAAAATTTTTAAATTTCTTTTCCCGTTTTGAATATGGCTCTTTACCTGCAGTAAAGAAAAACTGGTTTGTGCAACAATCTCCTGGTAACTCTTCTTTTCAAGGTAGAACAAAGTTACACATAGTTGCTGCTCTTTATTCAGTTGTGTTAAAGCCTGTGCCATATCGGTAAGGGCCCTGTCTTTTTCAATATAATTATTTTTATCTGTTGTTTCATCGGGAGTGGCCATTAAATGTTCATTGATCTCTGCCGTATATTTTCCCTTGTCCCTCAACTTCATCAGGCAATGGTTTTTGGCCACCATGTATATCCAGCTTTTAAAATAATCAACTTTATACTTGTGCAGTTCATGTATAGCTTTTAAAAAAACCTGTTGCACACTGTCTTTGGCATCTTCTTCATTTTTTAAATACTTCATGCATACACCCAGTAATAACATGGTATATCGTTGCAATAGTATGCCCAGCCATTCATTATCATGGTCGGCATAAAAGCGTTGCAGCAATTCATTATCGTCTATATGGTTGTATTTGCCGGGTTTCAAAATTGACTACAGTAAGTTTTCTTTTATTTAGATGTAAACATACTTGAAATTCCATAATTTTAGCTAAACGTAAATTGTATTTATGAGTTACGCTGTTTGTTGTGTGCCCGTTGCACCCCTGCGTATTGCACCAGATCACAAAGCCGAAATGGTAAGCCAGTTATTATTTGGTGAGTACTGTACAATTATTGATACCGGCAACAACGGGTGGATACATATTGTGTGCAAGGCAGATGCCTATTCGGGCTGGTGCCAGTTAGCACAGGTGCAAAAAATAAGTGATGTGGTTTACAATAATCCCAACCAGGTATTGGCAGCCGGATGGATAAATGAACTGGATTATAATGAACAGGTGATGATGGTACCATTTGGCAGTTCGTTGACTGCAATAAAGAACGGTAAAATAGTATGGGATAAAAATGAAGTTGAATTCAGCGGAGAACTGTGGATGCCTGCCAAAATTAAAAGAGATGTTGCAACCATTCAGCAAATTGCATTTACATTTTTAAACACAGCGTATTTGTGGGGCGGCCGATCGGTATTTGGGATAGATTGCAGCGGCTTTGCACAAATGGTATTTAAGTTTTTAAATTACCCTTTGTTACGTGATGCACAGCACCAGGCAACACAGGGCGAAACAGTTATTTTTTTACAGCAGGCCCGTTGCGGCGATCTGGCTTTTTTTGATGATGCAGCAGGCGAGATCGTTCACGTGGGCATTTTATTAAATGAACATGAGATCATTCATGCCTCGGGAAAAGTGAGGATAGATAAAATAGATAACCAGGGAATAGTTAATGTTGATACCGGCGAGAGGACGCACAAGCTGCGGATAATAAAAAGATATTTTTAATCAGCCATCGTTACCGGAAGAAATTTTTGTGGTCACAGTTTTTTCTGTGGTGGTAGTATGTTCACCAGCTTTCACTTCTTTATCAAAGAATAACATTTTAATGGCGATAAGCACCATCAGCACTGCAAATATTTTTTTTATGGTCTCCTGCGAAAGGCTTAATGCAACCTTGCTGCCAAAGAAACTACCTATTAAAAAACCTACAGCTAATATACCCACTACTTTAAAATCAACATGACCCTGTTTGTAATATTGCAATACACCCAAAATGCCTACGGGTAACATAATTAAACCCAGTGATGTACCCTGTGCAGTTTTTTGGCTAAAGCCAATAAAGTAAACCAGTGCTGGTACAATAATAATACCACCGCCTACGCCAACAAGGCCGCCTAAAATACCAGCGGCAATGCCAACCATTATAATGATGAGAATAGTTTGTATGTCCATATTTTTATTTTTAATGGTCATTTGCGAAATTTTTCTTTGTAAAGCCCGATAGCCTCGTCAATTACTTTGTATGCCGCATCTTTATGCTGAAACTCATCAATCTCAACTATTTTATTTTCCAGCACTTTATAATTTTCAAAATAGTTTCTTAATACTGCAATAAAATGTTTGGGTAGCTCATCTACATCAGTAATATAATTTACGCCGGGGTCTTTTGTAGCTACTGCAATAATCTTATCATCTTTTTCGCCATTATCTATCATCTGCATATTGCCAATAACTGTAGCTTCTACCAAACAAAGCGATTGAATGCTTTCGCTGCACATCACCAGTATATCCAGCGGATCACCATCATGCCCCAGTGTTTGAGGAATAAAACCATAATTAACCGGGTAGTGAAATGAAGAATAAATAACACGGTCTAATTTTAGTAAACCGGTTTCTTTATCTATCTCGTATTTGGCCCTGCTGCCCTGTGGAATTTCGATTAAGCCATTTACAATTTGCGGAGCTTTATTACCATAATGAGCGCCATGCCAGGGATGTAGTACGTACATAAATTATGAGTTAGGAGTGATGAGTTTAAAACCAAGTACAACTGCAGCAATACCTAATAACAGGCTTGCTATTATATAAATAAATGCGATACCATATTTTCCACTTTGTAACAGCGCCATATTTTCTGCAGCAAAAGCAGAGAATGTGGTAAAGCCGCCGCAAATACCTGTGGCTAAAAATATTTTCCAGTTATTTGAAAATATGTCGTTTTTAAAACTTAAAGCCAGTACGGCACCAATAATAAAACTACCTGCAATATTTACTATAAACGTACTGTAAGGAAACTGTTTTACAGTTACCAGTAAACTAATGGCATAGCGCAACATAGAACCTATGGCACCACCCAAACCCACTAAAAGAAAATTTTTGAACATAAGTGCTTACTCATTTTCTGCGAAAGTATATTTCAGGTCAATCCGCCACTGGCTGTTTACCCAAACCAGTTTTAATTTATTCTTAATTTCTTTTTTATAAGAGTTGCTGTAGTTAACCAGGTGTACAGAATCGCTTTCGGGTTTTATTTCGTTAATCACAATGTCGGCAGCTTTATAATTATCCAGCTCTGCTTTTTCTTTTAACTGGTATTGACGGCGGAAGGTTTCAAAATACTGTTTGTTGGTTTCATCAATCAACAGGTATTTTTCTGCAGTTTTAAAATCATTGTCTAATACAGCTCTTATAAAAGCGGTGGCTACATCAGTATCGGTAACCGGTTCTGTTTTTGTGCCGTTATTACAGGATAAAAGCAGCACATATAATACAAAGACGGGCAATAGTTTTTTAATCATGGTTAAAGTTAAACATCTTTGGCATAAGGCAAATAAAAAAGGGGCATTTAAAATTGTCGCACTGAATAGAGGGTTGCCAACCTTAGCAAAGATTCTTTTGAATGGGAAATATCTTACAAAAGGTTGGCAACCCTTGCGATAATAAAAAAGCGCCCCGATTTTTCAGGGGCGCTTTTTATAAAACAATTGTAGTATTGCTTAATTCTTTTTTGCGTCTTCCTGTATTTTCTTCGCTGCTTCTTCCAGTTTTTTCATCGCTTCAGGATTTTTTTCCTGTATCTCTTTTATTTTATCAACGCCTTCTTTTATTTTATCGGCTAAAGAGTCGGTGTTCATGTTTTTTAATTGATCCAGGCCGCTGTTAATGCTGTCCATAGCAGCTTCGCCATCCATTCCTTTTTCTTTCATTTTTTCTGCACCCATCTGCATCATCGATGCTTTATCAAAAGCTACTTTCCAGTCGCCGCTTTCTTTTTTCAAAATAAAATTAACCGCTTCGCCTTTTTCTTTGTCTTTTACTTCTACGGTAGCTTTATCGCCATCAATTTTTGCTTCTCCAAATTCCATTTTGGTTTTATCAAACTTGTCCATTTCAGCGTCTTTACTGCCTTTTGCCATATTCATACCCATTTCCATCAGGCTGAACATTTGCTCGCTGTCTTTTGTTGCCAGCTTTTTTGCAGCGGCAATGTCTTTTTTACTCATGGCTTCAAAAAAAGCCAGCAGTACTGTTTTGGGGTCGCCACCGCCGGAATTACATCCGGTAAATAATACGGTTGCAATAACCGCCGCCGCAATAAAAATTCTTTTCATAACTATATGTTTTAGGTTTAGAGGGTAAAAATAATTTTATTTTTCATGTTTTAACTATTATTCATATAAAATCTTTTTTTGTACCGTACAAAGCGGTTGCAGAAATAAATCATCTACCCCTATAAAAGCAAAATCGCCGATATGGCTGGTGTTAAACTGCAGTTTTCCGTTGGTGCCCATCAGGTAAGATTTATACACAAACTCGGCGCAATACATATGGTCGTTGGTTTGCAGGTCAAATTGCATATCAAACATAATGCCCATGGCGTGCAGGTTTTTTACAGTAACCACCAGGCTTTTTATTTCTGCAGCAGTAAGCCCGTAACGGTAAATGCCAATGCCGCGGTTGCCCTGCGGCGCCGCAAAATCTTCAAACCTGTCCCTGCAAATGCGTTGATCGGGATTAAACTCTCCGCCTAACGCATGGTACACAAATACAGTATCATTTTCAATACTTGCAATACCGCAATGCGAATAAGTTTTATCCCGCTGGTTAAGGCTGCGTAAACTTTCGCTGGTAAAATCATTACCGGTTCTTACAATAAGGTCGCCGGTGGCCACTATCTTTTTTGCAGTATCAATTGTTAATAAAGCGTTGGCTGTTTTTTGTATGGCTTTAAGTGAATCCTGTTTTGTTGCTGTGCTGGTATTAAAATTATTGCTGTTGCTATTGCAGGCAGCACATAAAAAAATGAGGCAGCCCGTAAGCCACCCCATTATATTTCGGAGGTTAGTATTTTTTACAAAAAGCATTTACACAAAACTACAAATTCTTTTTGTTTTCATTTTCCATTTTACTTACATCATCTTTATTGTAAGCCTTAATAATTGATTTAACCAGTCTATGCCTTACCACATCTTCTTCATCCAGTTCAATATGAGCAATGCCATCAATATTTTTTAAAATACGGGTAGCTTTAAACAAACCGCTTTGCTGGTTTTTAGGCAGATCGATCTGTGTAGGATCGCCGGTGATGATGGCTTTTGCATTAGGGCCAATTCTGGTTAAAAACATTTTTATCTGCAGGTCGTTGGTGTTTTGTGCTTCATCCAAAATGATGAATGCATTATCCAATGTACGGCCCCTCATATAAGCCAGCGGCGCAATTTCAATAGTACGTGTGGTCATATAATAACCTAATTTATCAGCAGGTATCATATCATCCAGTGCATCGTACAATGGCCTTAAGTACGGATCAATTTTTTCTTTAAGGTCGCCGGGTAAAAAACCAAGACTTTCGCCAGCTTCAACCGCAGGCCTTGTAAGAATTATTTTTTTAACCGTTTTATTTTTTAATGCCCTTACTGCCAAAGCAACAGCGGTATAAGTTTTACCTGTACCGGCGGGGCCAATGGCAAACAGGATATCATTTTTATCACAGGCTTCCACCATCTTTTTTTGGTTGGCGGTACGTGCCCTTACCGTTTTTCCATTGGGGCCAAACACCAATACATCATTGGGATTGCGGTCCATAAAATTATCAACTACCCGTTCATCATCACCGCCCAGTATCTGTTCAAAATAATTGGGGCTCATGTGTCCGTTACGTTCCAGGTACTGCAGAATAAGATCGATCTTTTCTTTAGCACCTTCAATCTGTTCGGGGGCACCACTTAATTTTATCTGTGTGCCACGGCTAAGGATTTTTAAAAGCGGGAATTTCTTTTTTAAGATGTCTAACTTTCCGTTGTTTACTCCAAAAAACTCAATAGGGTTAACGGTTTCGAGGTTAATGATCGTCTCTGTCAAAGGTTTTCAATTTTACGCACTGTTTTTGTTGTGGCGAAAAAAACAACCAAACATAGCAGCACTTAGTTTACAATTAAATATTGCGTTGGTACTTTTGAACTTCTATTTCAAATTTAACGAATTGTAATTGATACATTGCAAATTTACTTATCAACAGTATGTTAATATAAAACGAAAAGAAAAATGGTTTGGTATTTAAAATGATGTTTATTTATCCGCAATTTTTTATGGTTTAATTTTTATTGCATACGTCTTTGCTGTTCGCTTTCCTGTATTGTTTTTTCAAGTCTTGATAGTCTTGTCTTTTCCTGCTTTGCATTCATTATCCAATGCGTCATTACTTTTTTATACGATGGTGGCTGTGCTTTAAAAAAGTTCCATGCCGTTGTATTCTTTTTAAATTGTTTTTCATAAGCAGGTGCAAGTGTTACTGTTTCTTTTTCGTGAGAATAAATTGCGGATCTGTTTTCTGTTCTTAACGCAAATGCTTTTTTCCCTGCTGCAGTCATTAAACCGGCTTTAGTAAGTTGGTCCACTTTTTTTATGTTGACGGCACTCCATATACTTGTAGGCTTGCGTGGTGTAAAACGTATGCAATAACTTTCTTTGTCAATCGATTTTGTAACACCATCTATCCAGCCATAGCAAAGCGCCTGGTCAACAGATTGCGACCATATCATTGATGGTTTGCCACTGCCTACTTTATAAAAGCCCACCAGTAATTCCGTTTTATTTTTATGGTTAGCTTTTAACCATTTTCTAAATTCAGCTGGTGTGGCAAAAAAGGTTGCGGTCATTTTAGTTTGAATGTTAAATAGAGGAATGGTTTATAGTGATGGGTAATACCAATTGTTGCGACTATTTTAAGTCAAAGTATTCGTACTTTAAAATACATATCTGTCAAAATTATTAATGAAGAAAATAAAATTGTCAAACCCAGATTTGCCAGATTAAATTTAGTGTTTAAGCTGTAAGCTTTTGATACTTTGTATAGTAATGCAAATAAAATACCTGTTATAATAATTGGCAAAGTGAATTTGCCAATTCCGATTGCAGTACTAATTCTTGCTTCGTCGTTTGGATGACGAAAGCTGATTATTGTAGCAAAAAGTCGCATGTAAAAACAAGTAAAAATAAATGGGTACAATAAAATTCTTCTTCGTTGAGCCATTAGAAGGAAAACTAAAAGAGCTTCGCATAATGTGAAAATTGGTCCGGCAGCGCTTATAATTTGATAATGTAAATCTTTTGAAAGCTGTCCGCTTAATGGGTAGGATTTATTTAAAGTCATGCCCATTTTATACCCTAAATACTCTCCAGCTGCCCAATGTGCTAATTCGTGTAGTACCCAAGATAAAAATACAGCGATGGCAAAAACAGCAATATATTTTTTATCAATTTTCGGCTTGGTATGGTCATTTTTCATTTCTGATTTTATGAATTGAATTCATTAGTGTCCCGTTAAATTAATTCAATTTTTAATTGTTCGCATTTTTGTTCTTTGACATTCTTATAGACAGGGCTTTGTAGCAATTCATTTAGGT
>JAYVJU010000237.1:0-11721 GCA_043769035.1 Ferruginibacter sp. | reverse complement strand
ATACGGAGATTTTTATTACCCCATGCCGGCAAACGAACTTGTACTTTCTTATGGCCCCGGTTCTGCCGAAAAGAAAAGATTAAAAGAAGTTTTAGCAGAGTTAAAAAAAGAAAAGATAGATGTACCAATGTACATTGGTGCAGATGAAGTACGTACTAATAAAAAAGTGGCCATGAATCCACCGCATGAGCGTAAACATGTATTGGGATATTTTAATGAAGGTGATGCCAGCCATGTAAAAAAAGCCATTGCTGCAGCATTAAGGGCAAAAGATAAATGGGCCAACATGAGTTGGGAAAACCGGGCTAATATATTTTTAAAAGCAGCCGATCTTTTGGCTACAAAATATCGTCCTTATATTAACGGTACTACAATGCTGGGGCAAAGTAAAAACGCTTTCCAGGCAGAGATTGATGCGGCTTGTGAGTTAATAGATTTCTTACGTTTTAATGTTCATTTCTTAAGCGATATTTATCGTCAGCAACCCATCAGTGGTGCCGGTATGAATAACAGAATGGAATACCGTCCGCTTGAAGGATTTGTATTTGCATTAACGCCATTTAATTTTACGGCTATTGGTGGTAACCTGCCGACATCTGCTGCCATGTGCGGCAATGTGGTGGTTTGGAAATGTGCCAACACACAGGTGTACAGTGCACAAATGTTTATGCGTATTTTAAAAGAGGCAGGTTTGCCTGATGGTGTTATCAACCTTGTTTTTGTAGATGGCTCAACAGCAGGAAGTGTTATTTTCAATCATCCCGATTTTGCAGGCATACATTTTACAGGCAGTACCGGTGTATTTAATTTTATGTGGAAGACGATAGGAGAAAATATGAACCTATATAAATCTTACCCCCGTATTGTAGGCGAAACCGGCGGTAAGGATTTTGTAATTGCACATAAATCTGCTAACCCCGATGTGGTGGTGGCCGCATTGGCCCGTGGCGCATTTGAATACCAGGGACAAAAATGTTCGGCAGCATCAAGAGCATACATTCCATCAAATATTGCAGCAGAAGTAAAAAAGAAATTGGTATCCGAAGTTAAAACCATGAAGATGGGAACGGTAGAAGACTTTACCAACTTTGTGAATGCTGTTATTGATGAAAAGAGTTTTGATAAATTAGAGAGCTATATAAAAGGAGCAAGAAAAAGAGATAGTAAAGCCAAAATTTTAGTAGGTGGAAAATGTGATAAAACAGATGGATTTTTTATTGAACCAACTGTAATTGAAACTACAGACCCAACTTATGTAACCATGTGCGAAGAATTGTTTGGCCCGGTACTTACTTTGTATGTGTATGACGAAAATAAATTTGAAGAAGCGTTGAAATTGGTTGACAGTACTTCTCCCTATGCATTAACAGGTGCAGTTATTGCGCAAGACAGGTACGCAGTGGAATTAGCTACTAATAAATTGCGTAACAGTGCAGGTAATTTTTATATTAATGATAAGCCAACCGGAGCGGTGGTAGGCCAGCAACCATTTGGTGGTGCAAGGGCAAGCGGTACTAATGATAAAGCTGGTTCTCTTTTAAACTTATACCGCTGGTTAAGTGCCAGAACAATAAAGGAAACATTTAATCCTCCAATTGATTATCGTTATCCTTTTTTACAGGAGAAATAATCTACAGTAGATATGAAAATCCTCTTATTAATTATATCGTTTGGAGTAATGACTCATATCAATGCTCAAAAAACTTATAGCATTTATTACAGTCAGGTTACTGAAATTGCTGATTTTACTTTGCAAGGACAAAAACTGACTCACAAAATTGAAGCAAGATTAATTTTTAATGATTCCATTTCATTTTTTTATTTTATTGCACCCAATAAAAAAGATAAGTTTAAAGAGAAAAAAATAATTGGAGATAAGTTAGTGCATCATGGTTTAGTATATAATCGTAATAATGATGAGTTGCTGTCTGAAGTTGCATGGCCTAAAAAAAACTATTATTTACTTAAAACAGAGCAGCCGGTCTTTGATTGGACATTTACAAAAGAAACAAAAAGTTTGTTGGGGTACAAATGCAATCAAGCCATTTGGCCTAATTCAACAGGGGATACACTTTTTGCTTGGTACACAAATGAAATAAATAATATTTTTGGGCCAATGTTTTATTTTGGATTGCCAGGTGTGGTATTAGAGGTATATGGGCATAAGAAAAATAGCCTGTTAACTGTAAAGTCAATAGATGTTGTTCCGATTACATTAGTACAACCCGACAAAAATATCCCGATATTAAATATGGAAGCACATCTACGAAAGACAATGAAAGATTAGTTTAGAGGTTCGTAATATATTATATATTTTTAGAGTGTGAATGCAATCTTAAAATAAGAGAAATAAAATCTTACTATTTCAAGAAAATTGATCTGTAACTATGAAGTATTTATTGTTACTGTGTTTTTTATATTGTGGGAATGTAAAATCACAAAGTAATTATAGCATTAATTACAGACAGGTTATTTATTACGAAAATCGTGAAAGTTCCAAAATCAATGGGAAATTAGTTTATAACGATTCCCTTTCTTTTTTTTATTTAATTCCGCTTAATAAAAAAAAGGATAAACTGGCAAAGTTTTCAATCCTTGGAGATAAATTAATACATCATGGTGTGATGTTTGATAAAAAAAAGAACGAAATTTTGGAAGAAGTAACATTTCCTGAAAATAGTTATTTTGTTATTGTTGATTCTCCTAAAAGGGCGGGTTGGGTTCTTACAGAACAATCAAAAAATATATTAGGGTATGCTTGTAAACTGGCTTATCGTATTGATGAGAGTAATGACACTACGATGGTTTGGTACACTGGGGTAATAGGAACTGGTTTTGGCCCCGCTTATTATTTTGGGTTGCCCGGTATAGTTTTAGAAGCTTTAGACCAACGCTTCCATTTACAAATTGTAGCAGAAAAAATTGAGTCAACTTCAGTAACTTTAATGCTTCCACAAAATGTTGAAAGAATACCGATAGATAAGTATCGAAAACAAAAAGCCGCAACAATAAACGAAAAAAATTAAAAGATTTGTTTTGAAAACAATTTTAGATAAACAACAACTCTATCTTACCATTTTAAGGTTATCTCACCAACTATTGGAGAATCATTTGGATTTAAAAGATGTAGTATTTATTGGCCTGCAGCCACGTGGCGTAAAAGTGAGCAACCTTGTTGTAGAAGCTATAAAAAAACTTTGCCCTGACGAAAACGTGCAGTATGGCATTTTAGATATTACTTTTTACCGCGATGATATCAGGGACGAATTACATGTTGCCAATAAAACAGAAATACCTTTTTCTATAGCAGACAAAAAAGTTGTTTTGATTGACGATGTTTTATATACCGGTAGAACAATAAGGGCGGCATTGGATGCCCTGCAGGATTTTGGAAGGCCAAAGAAAGTGGAGTTATGTGTTTTGGTGGATAGAAGATTTAACCGGGAGCTTCCTATTCAACCTGACTATTGTGGTAAAGCCATTGATTCGCTGATCTCTCAAAAAGTAAAAGTAGAGTGGGACAGGGAGATTGTTGTTTTATACTAGGGGTTTATGACTGTCAACTATCAACTTTACACTTTCAACTTTTTCTTATAACTTTGCTGCTTAATGCAACTATCTACCAAACATTTATTAGGCATTAAAGATCTCATTCCTGAAGATATTTCCCTTATTTTATCTACTGCCACTCAATTCAAAGAAGTTTTACAGCGTTCCATTAAAAAAGTACCTTCTTTACGGGATGTTACCATTGTAAACCTGTTTTACGAAAACAGCACCCGTACCAGGTTTTCTTTTGAGCTGGCCGAAAAAAGATTAAGCGCCGACACCATTAATTTTACTGTTTCGGGTTCTTCTGCCGCAAAAGGCGAAACCTTGCTGGATACGGTAAATAATATTTTAAGTATGAAAGTGGATATGGTGGTGATGCGCCATAGTGCAAGTGGCGCACCTCATTTTTTAGCAAAGCATATTCCTGCGGCAATTATTAATGCCGGGGATGGTATTAACGAACATCCTACACAGGCATTGCTTGACGCCTTCTCAATACAGGAAAAATTAGGATCACTTGCTGGTAAGAAAGTTGTTTTAATAGGAGATATCATGCACTCCCGTGTTGCACTCAGCAATATTTATTTATTGAATAAAATGGGTGCAGAAGTTATGGTTGCCGGTCCGCCAACATTGATACCAAAATATATTGCCGAAGCACTGAACGTAAAAGTAGAATATAATTTAAAGAAAGCTTTAGAATGGTGCGATGTAGCCAACGTGTTGCGCATTCAGTTAGAGCGGCAGAACCAGGTATTATTTTCTTCGTTAAGGGAGTATAACCTGGCATATGGTGTAAGCAGGAAATTGCTGGACGGATTAAAAAAGGAAATTGTAATTATGCATCCCGGCCCTATAAATAGGGGTGTAGAAATTGATAGTGATGTGGCAGATAGCAAGCAATCGATAATTTTACAACAGGTAGAAAACGGAGTAGCGGTAAGGATGGCTGCATTGTATCTATTGTCGGGGAAAAGAGGAGAGTAAGTAATAACTCAACGAATTACCAATAACGAATTAACCAATTAACTATTCTTGCCATGCAACGTATCTGCTTATTCCCCGGCACTTTCGACCCAGTAACATTAGGCCATATAGATATTATTGACAGGGCATTGCCGCTGTTTGATAAACTCGTTATAGGTATTGGACGCAATGTTAATAAAGCACCTATGTTTTCCGAAGAGCAAAGACTGCTTTGGCTAAGAGAAATTTATAAAGATGATTCAAAAGTGGAAGCTGTAATTTATGATGGTTTAACTATTGATTGTTGTAAAAGCGTTGGTGCAAATTTTATTTTAAGAGGCATCCGATACGTTAACGATTTTGAATATGAAAAAGCGATTGCAGATATGAATCGCAGTTTAGAGGGTAATATCGAAACTATATTTCTTACCTGTCTTCCCCAATATACTTCAGTAGCTTCTACATTGGTACGTGATGTATTACGTAATGGCGGGGATGTATCCCAGTTTTTACCTGATGCTGTTAATGCGTCAATTAAAAAAGCAAATAAATAATGTCTATCTGGTTTAATAAATCCTTATCTGTTGCCAGCTTAAAACCTCTTGGCCCCAATACAATGGGAGAGCATCTTGCAATGGAATGGGTGGAAATTGCCCCCGATTTTTTAAAAATGAAAATGCCGGTTGACAACCGTACCAAACAACCTTATGGTTTGTTGCATGGCGGCGCAAGTTGTGCCCTTGCAGAAACTATTGGCAGCATTGCTTCTGCTTTAATTATTGATCCTGATAAAAACATTTGTGTTGGTATAGAAATTAATGCCAATCATGTACGTAGTGCCAGGGAAGGTTACGTAACTGCAACCTGCACACCTTTGCATCTTGGCGCATCTACCCATGTATGGGATATTAAAATTTGTGATGAAAGGGAAAAACTGGTTTGCATCAGCCGGCTTACAGTAGCCATTCTGAAAAAGCCGTAATCCTGCAAAGTATAAAACCTATCTTTCAAAACTCTCTTTATTCTTTGTAAGCATTAAGTTTATTAATTTCTAAAGTAATTTTATTGTTCCAATAAAGTTGCTTTTTACTATCATTTGAAAAATCAGTTTCATTATCATATTGGGTATCAAATAGCTCCCGCTCTGCCATAATTTTTGAATACAACACTATTGCATCACTATTATCTTTAAACTTGCCTTTTCTGACCAACATCCTAAATTTTCTTGCAAAGAGTTCAGAAATATCAAAATGCCCTTGTTCATGTTTAAGTATTGCTTTTTCACTTTTATATTTATTCCATGACCATAATTTGTTGAATGAACAATACACTATAACATCAATAAAAGAATCTTTTTTAATTATCTTATAATTTATAGCTGTTGAAGAAACCGCTGCATTAACAGAATTACTATCGGGTGTACCCTTAAAATCGTCTCCTTTTAATTTATAATTGACTCTCCAATTAATAGTGTCTTGATTTTGTGTTTGAGCAATTGTTTGAAAATAAATAACCAAACAGCAGAAGATGATAACTAATGTTTTCATAATAGTAAAATATGCGTAGATATCAATTTGAGTTGTTAAATTTTTAGCATAAAAATCTGCGTTCCATAAAAAACGCTGCAGGCGGTATCCTAAGGCTCATCAAAAAAAGTTTTCAAAATATCTTTTATAGAAGGATAAGTGTTAGCCATTGGTTCTTTAATATCTCTTGTCGGCACCCATTTTATAGCAGTAATATCTTCTTCTGTTTGGGGTACTAAGTTTTGAGCTGCGGGGCAAGTCATATAATACCAGTGAGTGGTTTTTAAAATATGTTTTCCAAATTCATCGTAAGTATGATAGGTTTCCCCAATTTTTTTCTTTAAGGTTAAATTAGTAACGCCGGTTTCTTCTTCTACTTCTCTTAAGGCGCACTCATCAGGATTTTCGCCTTTTTCCATTTTTCCTTTTGGTAAATCCCATTTGCCCAATCTATAAATAAATAACAGCTCTTTTTTGTTGTTTTGTACAATGCCGCCTGCTGCCTCTATTAATAAAAAATGCTTAAAAAATACCTTTTTTAATTGCTCAAGGTCTTTATTCCATAATACACCGGCATGAAATTCGGGTTTCTTTATTTCATGTAACAGTGATTTTATTGCAGGTCCGGATATCTCATCTACAAAAACAGCATCAGGGTGATGCAGTATTTCTTTTAATTCCTGGTTGATGTCATCACAAAGAAAAACAGGCTTATCTCCAAAATATATTTTTATGTGCATAATAATATTTCAAATTTTAAATTTCAACCTTCAAATTTGCAGCATGACAAACGAAAAAGCCGTTGCTGAAAAGCTCTTACAAATTAATGCAATTAAATTAAGTCCGCAACAACCATTTACATGGGCCAGCGGATGGAAAAGCCCTATCTATTGTGATAATCGTAAAGTATTATCTTATCCTTATGCACGTGATTTTATTAAAAGCGAAATGTGCAGTATAATTTTTGAAAAATTTCCTGAAGCTGATATTTTAGCTGGCGTAGCAACTGCAGGAATTGCCTGGGGAGCAATGGCTGCAGATCAGCTTAAGCTGCCATATGTTTATGTAAGGCCTAAGCCAAAAGAACATGGTTTGGGTAATCAAATAGAAGGAACCCTTGAAAAAGGACAAAAAGTAGTGGTAATAGAAGATCTGATATCAACCGGAAAAAGCAGTTTGCAGGTTTGCGATGTACTAAAAGCCGCAGGAGTTGAAGTTATTGGTATGGTTTCTATCTTTACTTATGGATTTGCAGCGGCTTCGAAAGCTTTTGAAAGTGCAGGAATACACTATAAATCACTTACCAATTATGAAACATTGATCAATTTGGCGATTGAGAAGGGGATTGTTTCTCCAGATCAGCAAAAAACCTTGTTAAACTGGAGTGCGGATCCGGCAAATTGGTCGGGTAATTAATATCTTTAATAAAAAATGAATCTATGAAAAAATTGATACTGGGACTGGCGGTTTCTTGTTTTATGTTAGCAGGTAATGCTCAAATAAAGGTAAAAGACAAGGCTGTAATTGCCCTTTCAACTTTGCAACCATGCGATAAGTGCAAAGAACAAATTGAGTTTTTTATAGGTAAAACCGACGGTGTTATTTCTATAAAAGTAGATTTGAAAAGGAAAACAGCAACTGTAGCCTGGCTAACGGATAGAACCAATAAAGAATACCTGAAAACTGCGATAGCTAATTTAGGCTTTGCTGCTGATGATATTGAGGCGGAAGAGTTTGCCTATAAAAGGCTGCCTGCCTGTTGCAAAAAACCACCTGAAACACCCAAGCCACCAGTTCCCAAAGGGTAATAAAATGTGTTTAAATATGTAAAAATGCTGTCACGTAAATTGACGGCATTTTGTTTTATAAAGAGAATTTCTGCTTTCCCTCGTAGTTTACATCAAAGG
Organism: Ferruginibacter sp.; assembly: GCA_043769035.1. Lineage (GTDB taxonomy): Bacteria > Bacteroidota > Bacteroidia > Chitinophagales > Chitinophagaceae > Ferruginibacter. Next base: position 3,770 of record JAYVJU010000237.1, on the reverse strand, counting down.
TTTTGTACACATTTGCTTTGCCTAATTTTATCTTGCCGGTAACTTTTAGCATTACTTCTTTGCCAAAAAGAGCAGGTAAAGCATTCTTGTAAGCATTCTTCATATCCACTTCAATTTTAACCGGTAGCGTAAATTCCCCTCTTTTAGGTATATGAATCTGGTAATCCTGTTCCGTATGTCCCAGGTAATTGTTATCAATGTAAATGTCCAGGTTGGTACGTTTTAGGTCTAATCCAAAATTGTTAGGGTTATAATAAACCAGGTCGATATTAAAAGTTGAAGAAGCGAATCCGAGTTTTTCCGAGCTCAGGTTTTTAAATTCACGATATTCCAGTGCCTGAGGTTCCCGACATGATGACATGAAAATGAAAGTAACCAATAAGGATATGAGAAGAGGAGATAAGCTATTTCGCATGGTACCTAATTCTATGGGTAAAATATTATTGAAGCACAAAGTAACAGTAAATTTGGCGACGATATACTTACAACCACAGTGTATTCTTAATAGTTATATAGTCAGTACTTTGTATCAAAACTTTGTTTTTTAGTTATTAAAATTAGTTACTATCAATATTCAAAAAACGGATAGTGGATTATTTTAATAAAACTTTAGGTGTCCGCTACTTAAAGTAAAATATTCAATAACCTTATTTCGCTTTCTTTTTAACTACGACCTTTTTAGTAGGTAACGGAGTGTTAAGGGCTTTTTTCATAGCCTGCTCAAAGGTCATGTTTAGCTTTACTGGTTCGTCTTTATTTGCCGCCTTCTTTGTTATCGCTTTATTCTTAGTCATACTCCTATTATTATGCTTAAATCTATTACATATTTAGGCGTTGTATATGGCAAAATTAATTGGTGAGTTGCGTGGGGGAATACGGTGGCATCCTGGTTCCTTACAAACTCTTTTTCTTCTATTTCCTCAAATGTTAAGCCTGCCTTTTGAAAGGCTTCATAGTCTTCCCCTGTCACCTTCCAACAAACCAAGCAGTCTAACCGATCGAAATATTTTCTTTCGTTAATAAAGTCTTCAATTATATCCCTTGCTTTTGTTTTAAATTCTATAATAACATCTCTGTTATCCCATTTAGCATATAAATCGTATTGTCTTTTGTATCCAGAAGATAACGGTAATATATTTTTAATCATTTTATTTCCTATACACTCATAGAAAAGACCAACTACGGATGCTTCTTGGTCTATCGGTTTCTTTTGAAGTTTAATTGCATCGATGTTCATTGAAGGAAGCCCTTCTATAGCTCTAAATATTTCTGCTTTATCCCATTCTGGTTTATACTTATCATCAGCATCTCCCATGTATCTTACTACATTGCCTACAAACTCATTAAAAATTTCTTTTGCTATATTTTTATAAATTTTCGCCTGCATTCCATGAATTGCCTTACGTCCAATATCAAACTTAATAAAGGGGTCTTCAAAAAGCATGAACATTTGTGGCCATGCACCTTGATTACCCGTTACAGGATGCTCTATTGTAATACCGGTAGGCATTCCTTTTACAGATACGGTTATCGCTGAATTAAATAACGTAAACCCTTTATATTCCATAAAATCGTCGTTCTTTAATTGGTCTTCTGTGCAAATGCCGTTTTTAACACTTACTTCGTTAAAAAATTTTCTTACAGAGGCGCAACATGCCCAGTATTTAACTATTCTTTCCCCATACACCCAAGTGCCTTGTTTAAACACAACTTTGTTATACATCTTTTTCATTTTCTCCATATCTGTTCTACCCGCTTTTGCATAAACATACCAATCCTCAATGTCCATTAAAGTGCTTTTTAGTCTACCTTCTGTAATAAGCAAGTAGGAGAAATCTATTTTTTCAGAGTACTCTATCCCATCAATATTTGTCACTATTAATTTAATATCTATTGCTACATCATCTCCCCAGATAGTTAAAGTATTGCCTAAAGCGGTTTTGGTTCTTAGAACTGCCTTTAATTGAGCAACAGATAAATCAAATATTACACTTTCTTTTACATGACTTAATTCAACCAAAGTACCACGATAGTTTTCTTTAAGAGGGTTAGTAAATAATATTAGCGGAGTTTCGTCTGTTTGAGACTTCCACTTAAATGCGTCATTTATCTTACCATCCGATACTCCTTTTTCGGTTCCGCTTTTAATATAAAACTGATTGCAAGAAAATACCGTAAACGTTAATCCTACACCCTTCTCTCCAATAGAATTTGGGTCTTCTTCTTTATCTGTGGAAAAGGGAGCAACTAATACTTCCAATTTATCAGGGTGAATACCAACGCCATTATCTTCGACAGATATAAAATTATTTCTTGAGTCTATTTTTATAGTTATCGCCCCTTTTTCAATTTCTTTTTTTTGTATTCTTTTTTTTACAGCATCAACAGAGTTTTGTGTGAGTTCGGCTATAATATCCCATGGATGATTATAGCTATCATCAATCCCTTTTATACTTTTACGCATCTGTTTTACAGACTGCTTTAAAAAATTTGATTCTCCCATTGCATAAATATAATGTGTAGTTTTCATTTTTCATCGGGTTTAGAGGATTTTTGAATAAGGGTATTATAAGTCAGCCTATGCCCGTTGGCTTGCATCATTGTGTTTACAAACCTGTCTTTATCTGTTATTTTTCGGGTATTATACCTAAAACTGGTTTCCTCACAATAGGCTTGTAAATGTTTTGGGCTTACTTGGTGATAGATACCGATAAGTGAGCGTTTAAGGCAGCTAAAAAAACCTTCCACGCTGTTGGTGTATGCTATTCCCTCCCTGTATTGGCCTTTTGAATGGTTTACGGTGGCGTGTCCAGCATACTCAAAGGCTAAACCCTGATAAGATAAATGGGTATCTGTTATAAGTAGGGCATCCGGTTTTACATTCTCCCTCACTACATCTTTGAAGGTGTTTTTACCAATAAGGGTTAGCCGTGCTTTGCCATCCCTCTCTAAAAATCCCATTACAGCCGTCTTATTATTTAGGTTATTATCAATCAGTTTTTTCCTTCTTTTTCTATTCATAAGGGCGTAATGACCTCCTACATAGGTTTCGTCAATTTCCACTATCTTATCTAATGGAGGAGGCGACGGGTCGCCTAATATGTGCCTTATCCGGTGCAAAATGAACCATGCCGTCTTTTGTGTTACTCCCATATCACGGGCTAACTGGTGGCTTGAAATGCCTTTTTTATGCCCTGTAATCAAATACATTGCTCCCATCCATGTAGATAATGGGATGTGCGACTTTTCAAATATTGTTCCTTTGGTGACTGAAAAGTCCTTTTTGCAGGATTTAGAACTGCACCTGTACTTTCCACTTTTGAGCAAATAAGGGTTCGACCTTTCACAATGTGGGCAAACCGGACAACCTCCCCAACGTAACAAAGCGTAGTATTCCCTGCATCTTGTTTCATCCTTTAAGTAGGTCATTAGCTGTTTGAGATTTTTAAATTCCATTTTAGTTATAATTTTTTTAGATTGTTAAAAAGGTGAGCAAGCTGGCAAAAAGACAGGAGAGGAGCAAGCACATTTTGTAAACCTGTTTAGCAGTTGCGGCTAACATCTTTTGCACAGGCGTGTGGTTTAAAATATATCGTAGCCGTAAATTTCTAAATATTATTTTAAAACTTAGCTAAGGGCATTAGTTTTTCAATCTTACAAAAGCATGAAACTTAATATTTAATTGTACTAATAAAATTTGTATAATATTAGTTAAAATAAAATATTGATTTATAATAAAATAAAGCATTTTATTAATAATAAAAAAATAA
>JAYVJU010000236.1:0-13865 GCA_043769035.1 Ferruginibacter sp. | reverse complement strand
AGCTGGGGGATAAGGATAGCCAAAGTAATCGGCATTGCAATAGACAGTATCTGTTTATTGGTAACTTTTACTTTTAAATCATCGTTTGTTGCTATACTTTCCATAAAGTCAGCAAAATTATCTTATTTTGCCTGCCGAAAATCAAACAGTGAATCCAACATTTAGTATAACATCAGTTAATGCAGCTGCACTGCCAACCCATTTATTTATAAATGCAGGCAGGCAGGGCATTTCGTTTGTGGAATTAGAGAAAGAAAGCAATACTTTCATTTCAGTTATTGTATATCATTTTACAAAGCAGCTTTCCTGCGAAGAGATTGCTGCAACAGTAAATAATATTTTTGCTACCGACTTTTTTTTACAGAAGAATTTTAACAGGGCTGATATTACCTGGTGTTTTAATGAAAGTATTTTAGTGCCATCAGAATTTTTTGAAAAAGATGCAGCTGCCGAAATGCTGAATATGGTTTATGGAGATGCCGACGACAGGAGTATAAAAAACCAGTTGGTGCTTAAGTACAACTTGTATAACAGTTACCGGGTTGAGGCTGCAATTGAAAATACTATCATTAATAAATTTCCACACATTCATCAAAGCCACCAGGCAGCCTTGCTGATTGATTTTGATGCGGCAGATAAGGATTTACTCTATTGTAATTTTTATACCGACGGCCTGACAGTGTTATTAAGAAAGAACGGGCAATTGCAGGTGATACAGAATTTTGAATTTATAACACCGGAAGATGCCGTATATCATTTATTAAATGTTTGCCAGAGTTTTGAAGTGGATGCCACACAAATTACTTTAACCGCAAGCGGTATGATCGATGCAACATCTAACCTGTACAACGAATTATACAAATATTTTGCTGCGATCAGCTTTACTGCGCTGCCAGGCAATTTTAATTACGCGGAAGATATAAATAATTACCCGGCACATTATTTCAGTCATTTATTTGCAACAGCAGCATGCGTATTATAAGCGGAATACATGGCGGAAGAAGAATTTCACCGCCTGCACAAATGCCTCATACCAGGCCTACCACCGATATTGCCAAGGAAGGTTTATTTAATGTGTTACAAAACAACCTTGAAATTGACCAGCTGAAAGTACTGGACCTGTTTGGTGGTACCGGCTGCATCAGTTACGAACTGGCCAGCAGGGGAGCACCTGATATTACCATTGTGGAAAAAGATAACCAGATGTATGATTTTATTAAGAAGACATCAGGCGAACTGGAGCTGGAAAATTTTAAACTGGTAAAATCGGATGTGTTTCGTTTTATGGACAGCACAGCCGAGCAGTATGATTTTATTTTTGCAGGGCCACCCTATGCTTTAACAAATATTGATGACCTGCCACTGAAAGTTTTTGAAAAAAAATTACTTAAACCAAAAGGCTGGTTTATACTGGAACATACACCAAGAAATGATTATAAAAAATTTGAGTTTTATAAAACAGAACGGAATTACGGTACAACCATATTTTCGATATTTATTAATGGGTAACACGAATTTTAAATCACGAATTACACGAATTAATACATTAACCAACCATGGTGCGGAGCTTTAGATATTTATTATTTCCATTGTCGTTTATTTATGGCGGCATAATCTGGTTACGCAATTGGTTATTTGATAAAAATATTCTTAAATCAGCTGCTTTTAATTTTCCGGTAATTTGTGTGGGTAATATAGCTGTTGGCGGCACCGGTAAAACACCCATGACAGAGTATTTGATCCGCCTATTGCAAAGCAATTTTAAAATTGCCACACTCAGCCGGGGCTATAAAAGAAAAACAAAAGGCTTTGCTATTGCTGAAGCCGGCACTACCGCATTGGAAATTGGTGATGAGCCAATGCAGTTTCATAATAAATTTCCGGGTGTAACTGTTGCCGTTGGCGAAGAACGTTTAGTTGCCATACCGCAATTGCTGTACGATAAACCTGACACACAAGTCATCATCCTGGATGATGCTTTTCAGCACCGTACCGTAAAAGCCGGATTGAATATTGTATTAACAGCCTTTAATAATTTATATACAAGAGACCTTGTATTACCCAGCGGCGATTTACGTGATGTAAAAGCCAGCATGAAAAGAGCTGATATCATCATCGTTACTAAATGTGATGCCGGGCTGACAGTTGCGGAAAAAGAAAGTATACTTAAAGAGATACAACCACAGGCACATCAAACTGTTTTTTTTGCAACAATAACTTATGCCACACCTTATCATCTTTTTAAAACCCAGCGTACGCCAATTGATCCGGCAACAAATATTTTATTGCTTTGTGGTATTGCTAATCCCAGGCCTTTAAAAGATTATCTGGAATCTAAAATGCATACCTACGATATGCTGCGTTATCCTGATCATCATATTTTTAACAGCGACGACCTTGCGGATATTAAGAAACAGTTTGCTAAAATTCAAAACAGCAATAAGGTGATCTTAACAACTGAAAAAGATGCTACAAGGCTGGTGAAGTTTGAAGAAGACCTGAAAAATTTCCCTGTTTATGTTTTACCCATCGAACATTCTTTTCTCTTTAATGGGGCAGAAGCCTTTAATAAACTGGTGCTGCAGTTTATCGATTCTTTTAAAAAATAAAATTAAGGTTGCGAAGGTTTTAATAATTTGTACCGTCTAAACAAAAAAGACGAAACCCTTTTGACCGAGCAGGAATTGATTTATGGACTCCGTAATGGGGAAGAATTGGCATTTAAGGAATTGGTGAACCGGTTTCAGCATAAGGTATTTAATACTGCATTGGGTTTATTGCAACATTATACAGATGCAGAAGATATTGCACAGGAAGTTTTTATACAGGTGTACCGCTCCATAAATAATTTTAAAGCAGAAGCCAGCCTGGCAACATGGATATACCGCATTACAGTTACTAAATCACTCGATCATCTGCGGAGCAAAAAAAGAAAAAAACGTTTTGGTTTTATCAGCAGCTTATTTGGAGAAACCGGTAAACCTGTTGTTGATGTGGCAGACTTTAATCATCCCGGTGTGCAACTCGATAAAAAAGAAGATGCCCTTATTTTATTTAAACTGATAGCAGCACTGCCCGAGACACAGCAGACCGCTTTTATTTTGAATAAAGTAGAAGACCTGAGTTACCGGGAAATTGCTGCCATACTAAATACTACGGAGCCTGCGGTGGATGCATTATTACAACGGGCAAAACAAAATCTCAGAAAAAAAATAAATCAATTGCCTCCATAGCGAAGGTTTTTGCAAATAATAACATCAAATACTAAAATTGACAATTAATAATGAATAACAGGGAAGATAAAATATTGAATAGCTTATCAGGGTTACAAAAAACATCGGCACCCAATTTTTTTTATACCCATTTAATTGGCCGTATGCAAAATGAGCTGCCCGAAAAAAAGAGCAAGCTGCTGCTTCGTCCGGTTATCTTAACCATTTCACTTTCGGTGGTTTTAATTTTAAATATAGTTGCTTTAACAACGATCAATCACCAACCCGGTACAAAAAAAATATTAAACCCGAATGAAACTGCAACCATTCAATCTTTTGCAAATGCCTATAATTTAACTGCAGAAACAGTTTACGAATAAAATTTTGTTATGACTGATTTTTTTAAAAACCGCTGGCTACATATACTTACAATACTATTGCTTATTGCAAATATTGTAACACTTACTTTGTTATGGACCAATAATAAAAAAAACGGGGCTGCTAAAATACCTCCGCCGCCATCGGGACCAGTTTTTGAATTTATAACAAAGGAGTTGAGCTTAAACCAGCAACAGCAGGATGCCTATAAAACTTTACGTGACGAACACAGGGCAGCACAGCTGTTAATACAGGATAGTATCAGAAAATCGAAAGATGCGTTTTTTGAATTGATGAAATTATCAGCTGTAAGCGATTCGCTTTTACAACAGGGCAGCAGTAAAGCAGCAGCATTTCAACAGCAACTGGATATACTTACATTTAAACATTTTCAAAAAGTAAGAGCCCTCTGTACTGCGGAGCAACAAATAAAATTCGACAACGTTATACAGGATGCCTTGCGAAAAATGGGTAGCGCCAGGCCACATGGCCCGGATGGACCGCCGCCACCAGGTGCAAGGGAAGAGAATGGTCCGCCACTTCCACCACCAGGCAGAGAATAATTTTCAGCTTAAAATAATTATTTAAATAAAACCTTAAATGAAAAAAATAAGTTTTGTAATCGGCAGTTTTATTCTTGCTATTATAATTTTTGTAAGCTGTGCAAAAAAATCTGACGCCACAGTTACAGCACCAGCTTACGATGCTATTAAAGCGGCTTTTGGAACTAATGTAGATCCGAACAGCCTGGCCAACTATGCTAACCAGCCCAAGCCGCTATACATTGTTAAAGAAAATACCGGGGGCAATGTTATTACCAATGCCAAAGCCACATTGGGCAGGGTTTTATTTTACGATAAAAATTTAAGTATTGATAATTCCATTTCCTGTGCCAGTTGCCATAAACAGGAATTTGCTTTTGGCGATACAGCGCTGGTAAGTAAAGGTGTGAGTGGGGGAGTTACGGGCCGCCATTCTATGCGTTTGGTTAATGCAAGATTTGGGGTTGAAGGAAAATTCTTTTGGAACGAAAGGGCTGCTTCACTGGAAATACAAACTACCCAGCCCATACAGGATCATGCCGAAATGGGTTTCAGCGGCCAGGGCGGAAGGCCATCTATTGCAACATTGTTAACCAAATTGCAGGCCATCAATTATTACAAAGAATTATTTCAGTTTGTATATGGCGACGCAACAGTTACCGAAGCAAGGATGCAAGAATGTATGGCACAGTTCGTTCGCAGTATACAATCTTTCGATTCTAAATATGATGCCGGCAGGGTACTGGTGGCTAACGATAACCAGCCTTTCCCCAACTTTACACCCAATGAAAATGCCGGTAAAAATCTATTCATTGTACCGCCTGTTTTTGATATTAATGGTAACAGAACCGGTGGTGGTATTGGCTGTAATGGTTGCCATAATGCACCTGAATTTGACATCGACCCAAATACACGTAACAACGGAATAATTGAAACTATTAACAGCCCGACAATAGATTTGTTGAATACAAGAGCGCCATCTTTAAGAGACCTGACCAAAACCAATGGCGTTCCCAATTCTCAAATGATGCACACCGGGGTACTGACTACTTTGCAACAGGTGATAGGTCATTACGGTATTATAAATATTGCGCCGGGTAATAACAATTTAGACCCCCGGCTAAGGCCAAATGGCGTGGGACAAAAATTAAATTTAAATGCACAGGAAGTAATGGATGTGATAGCATTTATAAAAACACTTGCTGGTACAAATGTATATACCGATGCAAAGTGGAAAAATCCTTTTTTATAAGAGGTAATATTTCGGAAAATAAAAACTGCCAGGCGCAAGCCCGGCAGTTTGTTTAAATATATATCAGTCTTTACTTCGCTACATCTATTTTCACTTTTTTATTTTTAATTTTTTCGTTCTTGATCAGCTGCAGCGTTTCGCTTACTTTAATTTTTTTAATGGCCACAAACGAAAAGAAGTCTTTTACTTCAATTAAACCGATATCTTCTTTTTTCAACTCGCCTTTCTGACCCAGGAAACCAACGATGTCTATTTTGTTTACTTTATCTTTTTTACCGGCAGCAATAAACAGGGTACTCCATTTGGGCTTTTCCGGTAATTCATTTGCGTCATTAAGTTCTTGTATTGTTGCAGCAGCGCTTATGTATTCCGGCAGTTTTTCTTCGGCACTATAAATTACATAAGCCGTGCCGCTGGCTTCCATACGTGCCGTGCGGCCGTTGCGGTGCGTAAAAATATCCTCCGACATGGGCAGGTGGTAATGAATGATATTACGGATGTTCGGAATATCCAGCCCACGGGCAGCAAGGTCGGTGGTAACTAAAATATTTGATGTGCCATTGCGGAATTTGCACAATGCGGCATCACGTTCCTGCTGCTCCATACCGCCGTGGTAAAATACGGTTACTAAACCTTTGTCGGCTAGTATGTCGTTTGTTCTTTCAACCGATTCCCTGTGATTACAAAATATAATGGTGGAGCGGTTGCCCAGAAAACACACCAGTTTAAACAGGGTATTGGCTTTATCTTTCTCCGGCGATAAGACAGTTTTAACCTCCAGGCCAATAGCATTTTCAATTACAAGGTCTAAATAATTCAGCCTTAAAGGGTTGGTTAAACCAATAAATTCAGGAATTATAACTGACTCAGTAGCAGATGTTAATATACGTTTGCTAATATTTTTTATTGAACCTATAACGTATTCCATTTCTTCCTGGAAACCAAGTTCCAGCGATTTATCAAATTCATCCAGCACCAGTGTGGTAATGCCTTCGGTAGTAAAATTAGTGCGACGCAAATGATCGGCCAGTCGGCCTGGCGTACCTATAATTACTGCCGGAGCCTGTACCAGGTTGGTTTCTTCAATTTCACGTTTATGGCCGCCATAACACAAAGTGGTTTTAAAACCGGTCTGCATTTTACGGAACACATCATCGATCTGTATGGCCAGCTCACGACTGGGCACAACAATTAAAGCCTGCACATTTTTACTTGCTGCATTGAGGGATTGTAAAACCGGTAATAAAAAAGCCAGGGTTTTGCCTGAGCCGGTTTTAGATAATAAAATTACATCCTCATTTATTTTAGCCTGCAGCGAAGCCAGCTGCATTTCGTTGAGCTCTTTAATTTTTAAATTGGCAAGAATTCTTTCAAGCGTTGTAGTATCTGTTTGCATTTGCGCAAATGTAAGTTTTGTATTTTGATTATAGTTAAAACCACAGCGATAAGAATATCGCCATGGTTTTCCGAAAGTGGCTTTTCGTGGATATTGGACAATACGAATTTACTATTTTAGCCTATAATTAATATTATGTTAAATAGCTGCTTTGTATTCAAAAAATAAATGCGCCCCTGCCACATTAGAGCGAAGATTGAGTAAGGAGATTATGTATATTGGGGAATGCCCTATTACAGGATACTTATATGGACAAAGAAAAGGAAAGCCCCTTATACAGGTATAAGGCTAATTGGCGATGCTAATATAAATTCAGTATTCAACTCCGTTGAATCAAAAGCCAAACAGACCTATCGGCAGGATTATTTAGATACTGAAGTGCAGATGCTTTCCAAGCTTTTATTAGCATCTGAGGCCGGCGTGCCGCCTCCCAAAAATACCGTTGATTATTAACGTATTATCCAGTTGCCGGCAAATAAATTTGGATGGCGCCATACGGCTCCATATATTTGTATTACAACAGAGCCCACTCCGGGAAGATTAAATACTTGAATTTTAGCCTGCCGAGGATTTGTGCAAAGGTTATATTCAGAAGAATTAATTACGCACGTAATTAATTTATACTACAAACAATTATTTTATGGAAGCCGCAAAGTTAATGGGGAAACTCGATAGTATAACGTTGTCAAAAAGTAACAATTTTAGTATAACAAAATTCGTTATCAAATTTTAAGAGTCTTAATAAACTATAAAGTGGAAAAAAATATTACCATATCGAAAAATTCAAAATTGGTTGCCTTTTTTGACGAGTTGAATAAAAGGAAGGAAGAAACTCGTAAAAAATTGGAAGCAAAAATGATAAGTAAAGGTTTGATTCCAAACAAATCAAAGATTGCATAATCCTTACGAATACAAATTATTCGATGATGAGGATGGTGAATTATCCTACACGTTTGAGTCAGTAAACGGAGCATTGTATTCAGTCACTTTTAACATTAGAGAATACAATGATTATACTGAACATTATCCGCACTTGTTCAATTTCGGCCACGGTTTAAGCTTCTTTAAAATGACCAGGCCAATTCAAAAAAGTAAATTGGATGAGCGAATCGAACACACAATTGGCAAAATAATATCTGATTTTTTTACGGCTAATGGCAATGGAGCTGTATTGCTTTTTCATTGCGATTTTTCTGACAAACGGCAGAAATGCAGGGATCACTTATTTACTCAGTGGTATAGTAACTCACCTGAAAAGAATAACTATTTTAGGGAAAGAGTTGGAGCAACGGTATTTGAAACAGATGTTACGCATTATATGGGCTTTCTAACCCCCATAAGCAATCCCAACTTAGCATTAGTGCAATTAGAATTTGATGCTTGTTACTTCAATCTTATTCAAGATAAAGCAGGGAAATAGCCACGCCTACGGAGCAGCAATTATTATAAGCGAGTAATTCTTTGCCCGTTCATTTCATTACCCATGCTACGCAAGGTCATTTCATTTACGGTCAAGGCTCCGCCAGCTTCGCATTTATTTTTTGAATACGCCATCCGTTTTCTTTTCGTCATAAAAAATTTACGAAAAGAAAACCACAGCCCCGTAGCTAAGTAACATAATATGGAGTTATAAAACTTTCGTGTTAACGGGGGTTTCATTTAAGCATAACATTATTTAAAACTAGCAACCCCTTCGCTTCCTCATAAATAGCCTTATTTACAGCGGCTCTCTTATTTACGATCTGTTTTAAATGCACATTTGCTTTCAGCAGCAAGTTCCTTTGCGCTGTTTTATACCCATTCATAATCTTTACATCAGTAGTTGAGCGTAACAAACTTTGTTTGGCAACATCATTTGCCTGGTTAATATACAGTTTAGCCAGCAGCAAACGGGCATCTGCATTTACCGGGTTGGCTTTTATGTATTGTAAAAGGCCTTTACTTAGTTGGCTTTCGTAGCCAGCCCTGTTATCTATTGCAGCTTTACTTTGGTACAGGTAATTAAATACATCATTGTAATAACCCAGCTGGTATTTACTGTTAGCATCGTCTTTGGCAAACAGTATTTTGTATTGGGTCAGCAAATTGGTATAGTCTTTTTGCTGCCGGTACCAGTCTATATAACTTAAAGTAAAGTAGCTTGAATTTGGGAAGGCCTTCATCCCTGTTTCGGCATATTTGTAAAAATTCTGCTCGTCCTGCTTGGTTTTGTAATAATATACCAGCCAGCGGTAAATGGTTTCAAAATCGTTTTTAATACTGGTTACAGTTATAAATGCATCGGCTATTTTTTTACAGTTAAGTATTGCATCTTCTTCTTTATCAGCGTTAATAGCTGCTTTTGCAGTGTAATATAAGTTAAGGGTATCAAGTGCTGCAAGTCCCCAACCATTGGCATAAATATACCGGCTTACCAGCCCGGCCTGTTTAAAATTGCTTAGTGCCTGCAGGTAACTGACCTTGTCATTTCTTTCTACCCCGGCATTAAAAAAGGTGAGCCCGGTGTTGGTAGAGTTGTTGTACAAGTCAAAGGGCAAATCAAATCCCCTGCCTTTTAATTGTGTGTTTACCTCCACAGCATTCAATTGCATAGCTTTTTGTAGCGCCATAAAAGCTTCCTGCCCTGCATCAGCCACTAAATTTCTTGCCGCTGCATCTTTATTTATGGCATTGTAAATATCAGCTTTTAACAACAAGGTTGCCGCATTGCCACTATTTATCAATAGCAAACTGTCCATTGTTTCTTTAGCCCGTGCATAATCTTTTTGCTGTAAAAGCAATTTTGCCCGGGAAAGATCCTGGGCTTTTAACATCTCCATAAAAAATAAAAAGCCAATACAAATAAGTATTGGCTTTTTATATTCGGTAAAGTATTTCATTTACTGGTTATCAGTTGATTCAGTTGAATTATCTGCTGGTGCATCTGGTGCTTCTGCTGATGGAGTTTCATCAGTTATTTCTGTACTAATTTCACCTTCAATCTCTTCTTCTTTTTCATCTAACTGGGTAATGGCTGCAATTGCATCGCCGTCATCAACCCGTATTAATTTTACACCCTGTGTTGCCCTGCCCTGTTCACTAATGCTTGATACCGACATACGGATAGTGATGCCGCTTACGCAGGTAATCATCAGGTCTTCTTTTACAGTAACATCCAGTAAGCCCACCAATCCGCCGGTTTTTTCGGTTACATTAATGGTTTTAACGCCCTTGCCGCCACGGTTGGTAATACGGTAATTGGCTTCGCCGGTTTCGGCATCATCCAGTGCAGTACGTTTACCATATCCTTTTTCACTTACCACCAAAATGGTTTTGGTTTTATCTTCCTTATTAATGCAAACCATACCCACCACTTCATCTTTTTCATCGTCAACATCAATACCTGATACACCAATACCGCCACGGCCTGTACTTCTTACTTTAGCCTCGTTAAAGCGGTTGGCACGTCCGCTTTTTACAGCCATTAAAATTTCTGAATTGCCGTCGGTAAGTTTTGCTGCCAGTAACTGGTCGCCATCTAAAATATTAATGGCAATGATACCACTCTGGCGTGGCCTGCTGAAATCTGCCAGGTCGGTTTTCTTAATAATACCTTTTTTGGTACACAGTACAATGTAATGGCTCTTCACAAATTCCTCGTCTTCAAAATTCTTAACATCAATAATTGCCCTTACTTTATCATCCGGCGCAATTTGCACCATGTTTTGTATTGCCCTGCCTTTACTGGTTTTATCGCCTTCGGGTATTTGGTAAACCGGCAGCCAGAAGCATTTTCCTTTTTCGGTAAAGAACAACAGTGTGTGGTGAGTAGATGCTACAAACAGGTGTTCAATATAATCTTCCTGCCGGGTGCTGCTGCCTTTGGCACCACGTCCACCCCTGCGTTGCTGGCGGTATTCGGTAGCCGAAGTACGTTTTATATAACCTAAATGAGAAATGGTAACCACCACATCTTCTTCCTCTATCAGGTCAAGCATGCTAATCTCATCATCCATGTAGGTAATTTCTGTACGGCGTTCATCACCAAACTTAGTTTTAATTTCTATCAGCTCATCTTTAATGATCTGGAAACGCAGGCCTTCGTTGGCTAAAATTTCTTTCAGGCGTTCAATCAGTTTCATTATTTCTGCATGCTCTTCACGTATTTTGTCAATCTCCATACCGGTAAGGCGTTGTAAACGCAGTTCCAGTACAGCTTTAGCCTGTATTTCACTCATGCCAAAATTGCTTACCAAGCCTTCCTGTGCAATATTTGGCGTAGATGATTCCCTGATGAGTTTGATCACTGCATCCAGGTTATCTAATGCAATAATATAGCCTTCTAAAATATGGGCACGCTCTTCAGCTTTGCGTAATTCATATTTGGTTCTTCTGATAACCACTTCATGCCTGAACTCAACAAATTCTTTTATCAGGTCTTTAAGGTTTAATATCTGGGGTCTTCCTCTTACAATGGCCACATTGTTTATACCATAAGATGTCTGCAGGTCGGTATGTTTATATAACTGATTTATTACTACCTGTGCTACTGCATCCTTTTTTAAATCAACTACAATACGGATACCTTCTTTATTATTACTTTCGTCATTTACGTTTGCAATACCGTCAATGATTTTATCAGCCACTATCTCTCCTATTTTAGCGGCCAGGTTATCAATATTTACCTGGTAAGGCACTTCATAAAAAACTAATTTCTCCCGGCCATTGGCAGCGGTTTCTATATTTACTTTACCTCTTAAAACCACCCTGCCCCTGCCGGTATGAAAACCTGCTTTTATACCCTGGAAACCAAAAATGGTACCGCCTGTAGGAAAATCAGGCGCTTTTACATATTTAATCAGGTCATCAATGGTGATGTCGTTATCGTCGATATAAGCAATACAGCCATCAATAACTTCACTTAGGTTATGCGGCATCATATTGGTGGCCATACCCACGGCAATACCACTGCTGCCGTTAACTAATAATTGCGGAATACGGGTGGGTACAACTGTTGGTTCCTTTAAACTATCATCAAAGTTCAGCTGAAAATCTACTGTTTCTTTTTCAATATCGTCAAGCATAGCTTCAGCCAGCTTTTCCATACGTACTTCAGTGTACCTCATTGCCGCTGGCGGATCGTCACCCTGGCTTCCTTTATTTCCCTGCATTTCTACCAACGGATAGCGCAAATTCCAAGGCTGTGCCAAACGTACAATGGTATCGTAAATAGCGGTATCACCGTGTGGGTGATACTTACCCATTACCTCACCCACAATACGGGCCGATTTCTTATAAGGTTTGTTGCTGTAGTTGCCCAGTTCGCTCATGCCGTATAACACACGACGGTGAACTGGTTTAAATCCATCTCTTACATCCGGCAATGCCCTGCCAACAATTACACTCATGCTGTAATCAATGTAAGAAGTCTTCATTTGCTCCTCAATATTTACCGGTATAATTTTACCCCGATTGTTGAGGTTGCCGTCTTTTAATTCTTCGTTATTTTCCATAAAATTTTTGTCCAAATAATTGGTTGGCGAAAGTAACGATTTTAAGCCGTTTTTCCATCGTAAAACTGGGGTTTTATAAGCTTAGTTTTACACATTTATTTTTCTGTTGTGGAGAAGATTTTAGATGATACTTTATTAACCTTAATTGCTTAATTTTGGGTATGTCTATTATTAAAATTCCACTTCGTTTTGAAGGTTCAAAAGACGAAGCTGTTATTTACACTTTATTTGATTCAGGTGCAACATTTTCCTGCATATCGCATGAATATGCGGAGAAACTGGCTACCCTGGAAAAAATGCGCAGACCTTTAGAAATTGCAACTGCAGCAAGAGATACTTATTTAAAAATAGAGTATCGTGTTACTCTGGATTTTTACTACAACGATATTCGCCTTTCGGATGAATTTATGGTGATACCAAATATCTCAGAAGATGCTATTTTAGGTGTAAACACTTTACAGAAATGGCGGATAAAATTAGATTTTGAACACGATACAGTAATTATTGATCCTAAAGTAGCGAAAGCTATGCTAAAATAAATTTTACTCTTGAAAACCATCCTACTTTTTGGCGCAGGCAAATCTGCCACTATTTTAATTGATTATTTATTACAGGCCGTACAGGAAAATAATTGGAAATTTATTATTGCAGATGCTGATAAAAACCAGGTCTTATCCAAAACCAACAATTCCCCTTTTGCTGAAGCTGTTCAGATTGATATTACAAAAGACGAACAAAGGGCAGCCTTGATACAAAGTGCCGACATTGTTATTTCTATGATGCCCCCTGCCCTGCATTTTTTAGTGGCGCAGGATTGTGTGGCATTTGGCAAAAATTTATTGACCGCATCATATGTAGATGACCAGATAAAAACTTTGCAATCGGCCATTGACGAAAAAAAATTACTGTTCTTATGTGAGATGGGATTAGACCCGGGCATCGATCATATGAGTGCCATGAAAATGATTGACGATATAAAATCAAAAGGCGGTACCATCACTTCTTTTAAATCGCATTGCGGTGGATTAATTGCACCGGAAAGTGATAATAACCCCTGGCATTATAAGATAAGCTGGAATCCACGCAATATTGTTTTGGCAGGAAGTGCCGGAGCAGTTTATAAAGCCGGCAATAAAGTAATAACAACCGAGTACCACCAGGTTTTTGAACATTGTGATACCGTATCATTTCCCGGATTAACAGAACTGGCTTGGTATCCCAACAGGGATTCGCTAAGTTATATTCCTACTTATAAATTAGAAAGCGCTGACACATTTATCAGGACAACTTTACGGTATCCTGCATTTTGCCGTGGCTGGGATTATATTGTAAACCTTGGGCTAACCGATACCGAAGACCATGACAATATTATTGATTGCGAAACCTATGCCGACTGGTTAGAACGGAAATTGTATATGGTAGAAGATGCCGAAATGAGCCTGGAGGAATATGTTGACCTGTATGTGCATGAAGATTTTAATAAAGAAATTATAGCGCAGTTTAATTTTTTAGGATTGAATTTGAATAATAAATTACCTAAAGCTGCACAATGCTCTGCAGATATTTTACAATTTGCCGCAGAAACAAAACTGG
>JAYVJU010000235.1:0-10871 GCA_043769035.1 Ferruginibacter sp. | reverse complement strand
TCTTTAACCAATTCAATACCCACTTCGGTTGTATTGGAAATTACCACCTGCATTTCGGGATTGTGAGCACACTTTAATATTGCTGCCCAATCATCTTTTGCCGACAGCACCCTGCTGATTGCAGAGCTGATAATATTCTGGCTCACCGGTTGTCCATCCTGCAAACCACGGATGCATAAGGTATATAAACCATCCTGTTTTTCAAATGCTGCACTATCTCCGCCACTGGTAGATTTTACCACAACAATACGCCCATTAAATATTCCCTGGCGATTGGCTTTATCAATAAAATAATCGGGCAGGCCACGCAGCAGTACACCGGTGCCAAACTGCAATACTTTTTCAGGAAGATCAAATACGCCATCGGGCACTGTGCCCTGTATATTTTTTAAATTAAATTTCGACAATGTCATCATATACATTCGTTTTACTTTATTGTTTTATTCCCCATTTGGCTGCCCATTTTGGATATTCTTCACTAATTAATTTTAAAGGATTAGTAACATAATAGGCATACCCAATTCTCCGTTCATTTTCAACTTCAGCTATTGTTTTTTTAGGCTGACTATCACGGCCAACAAATATAGGTTCATTGGTTTGCAGGTCGTAAAATCTTGCCCATATTACGCTGTTATCATCTTTCACTAAAATTTTATCCCGGCCACTCGGTTCATTGGGGGCTTTCACTTCTACCCAGTTATACCCAACAATTTTAACTTTATTAAACCAGTCTACTGCTCCGTTCACCGCTGCTATCATTTCTTTTGTCGGGTTTTGCTGGCGCATTAAAAAACGAACAATAGTCACCGACTCACTGCCACTTAAAGATGCCAGCTCAAACTTACGGGCCATCTCGGGTACCAGTGTTTTGGCATTGTACTGTGCACACCACGATGTTAAAATACCATTTTGTTTGTACTGCGTTTTTATAATACAGTCAATACCTTTTTGTACGGCTGCATTACATTTAGCTACATAACTTTTATCAATTACATCAAAATCATTTTTTCCTTCTGCAATATCCTGCATTATAGTAAGCACATTTACCATGGCATTATCGTTGTAGGTTACCTGGCTGCGGTAACTGCTGAAATCGGGATAAAACTGCGGCCAACCGCCATTGGCATATTGGGCTTTTAATAAATAGTCAATTCCTTTTGTAGCAGCTTCTAAATAAGATTTAACCTTATGAGTTTTATATGCACTCACTAAATATTTTATTTCTTTAGTAGTAGCATTATTATCTATTGTTGCATCAATACCTTTTTCGTAACCAGCAGTTAGTTCTTTAATTTCTGTTACTGACAATTGTTTTTTGTAATCAACATTTTTATCTTTAAAATGTTTTGGCCAGCCGCCATTGCTGCGCTGGTACAAAAGCATATTGTCAGCTATGAGGTCAAACGGTTCATCTTTTTTTGAATGGATAACATTAGGCGGCATAATTAAATCTTTTATCTTTTTGCCATTCCCTGTCCCCATTACAATTACATCCAAATCTGACGTAGGGTTCCATTTATAATCAAATACCCATGCCGCATTAAAATCGTTTATACCAAAGCCTTCCGGCAAATTATCTTTGTGCCATGCATAATCTCCGCCCCTGCGGTGGGAGTTGTAATAGTAAACTCTTTTGCCCCATTTTAAACTATCCCTTTTTTCTTTTGATGGCACCCAGTAAATTTCTGCATCAGCCATATTTTTTGCAAAGCTGCAATTGAGTAAATAAAACTGTGCATCACGATGATAGCGGCCCAATTTAAATCCGTCATCACCGGTAAAGCTGCAATTGATCAATACCGTTTTTGAAGATTGTACATCGCTGCCGTCGTGCCATATTGCGGCGTTATTATTATGGCAAATGAATGTACAATTCTCGGCCAAAGCCCAGCCACGTGGACAATAAAAATCCACGCCACCTTCCATTATACAATCCTTAAAATAATACATGCCTTCCCAGGTATTCCATGGGCTAACAGTATCGCCACCATATGCCCTGAAAATACAATTCTTAACAATTAACCGGGTTGTTTTAAAAGAACGCAATGCCATTTGATGACCACCGGGTTTTATGGTTTTCATATTACCGGCCTCCTTAGGGCAAATAATTTCTTTGTCTGCTTTGGCATCTTTTCCATAACTGTTAATAAAAGATAAATTTTCCAGTGTAATATCGCTGCCCTGTAAATTGATAGCGGCAGTGCCGTAATCATCTTTATTATCACAGCGCCATTCATCTCTTGCAAGAGAAATAGTTACAATAGTATTTTTGGGATCTTCTCCACGTAGTGTAATAAAATTTTTATCGATAAAAATTTTTTCGCTGTAGGTTCCTTTTTTGATGAGGATGATACGCTGTGTTTTATTGTCAGCCGCAGGTAAACTGTTAATGGCTTCCTGTATGGTTTTAAAATTGCCGCTACCATCCTGTGCCACCACAATTTCGTTTTGTGCAAAAAGTAATTGCACAGCAAACAGTGTACAAAAAAGAATGGCGATATGTTTTATTTTTTTCAAGTTTATTTTGTTTTACTTAATAACCATTTCACTAAATCTTCTGCTGCTTTATAATTCTGAAAATCGGCTGGTAATAATTTTCTGTTATCTACATATTCATTATACAACCACGGGTCACCAACGATCAATACTTTTCCTTTACCATAAACAGCGGTAGCAATAATTACATCACCATCTTTTACTGCATTAGCTACAGCAGGTGCATTTATTTCCAAAGCACTTACTTCTTTTAAAAACATTTTTTTTGTTGTTTTAAAAACAGGATTTTTTTCACCCGGAAAAACCACGCCCTGTTCATACGTATCATTCTTCACCATATTCAAACTCTTATCGGTAAATTTTACACCAAATGCACCCGCCAGTAAATTCAAATGCGGCAGGTCGCAGTTATTACTATCATTAGCCATTATCAATAATGTACCGCCTGCTTTTACCCAATCAGTAATTGCTTTTACATCTTTTGCAGCTACATAATTTGGGTTTGAGTTATCTCTTTTATGATCGGCATCAACAATAATATATACAGATGCGCCTTTTAAATTAGCTACAGTAGGCGCCACATCCAGCGACGCTAATTTTGCGCCATTGCTTTCAAAAATATGTCCTAAAGTATAAAAGCCACCATGGCTTCTCTCTTCCCATGCATAATGCCAGTAAATACTTGCGCCGGTAGCATCTTTCTTTTTTTCGCTATTGAAATAACGATCCAATAAAACTGTTTTGCCTTTGCCAACAGCTTGTGTTTTTACATTTTCCATTTCGTAACTGGCGAGTAAAAAAGCTCCCATACCTTTAGGATCATTCACAATTACCGGTTCACTCATATAATAAGTAAAGCTGCCGTCACGATAAGGCTTGCCGCCAAGTCCGCTTACTTTAACAGTGCCATACAAATTGGTTTGCCCATTCTCTTCTTTTATAAATTGTTTTAAAATACCGTCATAAGCTTTTTTAGCAATAGCAATTTTTGCTGCCGGCAAATATCCTTTGCGTACGCCTTTTGCAATAGCATAGGTAAACTGACAGCTGGCACTGGCTTCAAAATAATTTTTTTCTTTCCCAGGTCCGTTGTAATTCATAATGTCATACCAAAGACCGGTGGTTTTATCCTGTTGTTTTTCCACTGCATTTACCAACCGGTTTAAAATATCAATCAGTGCTTTTCTCTTTGGATGATTTACAGGGAAATAATCCAATGCATCTACCAATGCATCGCTGTACCAGCCCATGGCTCTTGCCCAAAAAAGTGGTGATGCCCCGGTTTCTTTATTGGCCCATTGTTGTTCTTTACTTTCGTCCCACGCATGATATATTAATCCTGTTTTAGGGTCCCTGGCATGTTTTTCCATCCATATAAACTGGTTGGCAATATCATTAAATGCACTGTCTTCATGAAACAACATGGCATACTCTGCATAAAATGGCGCTCCCATATACAAACCATCCAGCCACATTTGGTTGGTATAAATTTTCTTGTGCCAAAAGCCGCCTTCATTTGTACGTGGATGTGTAAGCAACTGACTCCGTAATAAATCTGCTGCTTTTTTATATTTCTCTTTTCCGGTAACACGGTATAATAACAAAACCAGTTTACCATTATTTACATGGTCAATATTGTACTCTTCTTTTTCGTAGCCTTTAATGCTGCCATCATCTTTTACAAAATAATCCATCTTTTTTTGAATGGCATTAAAGTAATCAGCATTGCCGCTGTTCATCCACAACCCTTCAAAACCTTTCAGCACCACGCCCATATCATAACTCCATTTTGTCTGGCTGCCAATGGGCAATGTATCTTTCCAGATGTTCATTACTGTAGCAGCAAGTTTTTCGCCAGGTGTTTGCGCAAATGTATTTGCAGAAACAGCAATTAATAAAATCAGAATTATTTTTTTCATATTATAATTCCCTTCGGGAAATTTTTATTTTTTTGTTACGAATATTTTTTCTTTACTGGTATTCATTGGCGTCGCACTCTTCAACTTTATCTCTTTACTGAACTTTAATTATGTTTTGTTATTAACCTGTCGCCCCTACGGGGCTTAAATACGATAACCTTTTTCTTCCACGGGTTGCACCCGTGGCTACCAACATTACGCCCCTATCGGGGCTAAGAACAATATTTATTTCTTTGCAACAAATCCAATCCGTATTTCACCATCATCATTTTTACCACAAAGACCACAATATTCAGCTTCATTATATTTATTCCCACACCATTTACACCCTTTCGCATTTTTTTTAGAAAATGATTCAATAATAAAATATCCAAAAAAAGGTGTGAACACCAGCATAATTAAAAGACAACCAACAAAGCCGGGCTTTCTTTTACTACCTTCAAACCATGCATATAGTATGCTTATGGAAATCCAGAATATGCCACATATAGTCCAAAAAATATTCACTGCTTTGAAGAGTTCATTTTTTTTTCTTTTTCTTTTTTGTTTCAATCACTGGAGTCTTAACGCCCCAAATTACCTGAGCATCCGTTACACCAAAACCTGCTTTCAATTTTTCTTTTGCTTTGGTAACATCTGTGTTTAAAATATTTACCGCTTTTGTTCTTTCACCTTGTACCATTGCCAGCACATCGGCACTATCGGTGTATTTAAAATTATTGAGTGTGATATTATCGCTGTTTAAAACATACAATACCGGAGCCGTATTTTTGCTCAGTATGGTAACGTTGTTCAAGGTAATGTTACTGGCTTCTTGAATGTCGATGCCTTCATCTGTTTGTAAAATAGCATTTTCAATTAAAATATTTTTGATATGCATTTCCGGAATACCTCTTACCAAAATGCCTTTTGCTGCACCATTGCAGGTAATATTCCTGAAATAAAAATTCTGAAATTGTGGTGTGCTTTCATCAACCGGTTTGACTTCTACAACTGGTGGCTCTCTTTTTTCACCAGCCAAAACCACGGGATCTTTCGCCATATAATACATATCAAACAAAATAGCTTCTGCAGGAATATCTTTCATGTTGATGTTGTTAACATAAATATTTTCTACCATGCCGCCACGGCCACGGGTGGTTTTAAAACGCAGGCCAATATCGCTGCCAATAAAAGTACAGTTGCTTACAAACATATTGTTTACGCCGCCGCTCATTTCGCTGCCCACCACAAACCCGCCGTGTGAATGATAAACAATACAGTTTCTTACAATTACATCTTTAGTAGGCATGCCTCTTTTGCGTCCATCGGCATCACGGCCGCTTTTAATAGTAATGCCATCATCACCGGTATCAAAATTGCAATCTTCTAATAAAGCATTTTTACAACTCTCTAAATCTATCGCATCAGTATTGGCACCGTACCAGGCATTTTTAACTTTTAAATTTCTTACAGTGATGTGCTCACTCATCATAACATGTGTTGTCCATGCAGGTGAGTTCTCGAAAGTCACGCCTTCAATCAAAATATTTTTACACTGCCAGATTCGAATCATATTCGGACGCATGTAATCCTTAACATCTTCAAAATCTTTTATTGTTTTGCCCGGAGTAAGTTTTCCGATATTATTAATAAGTGCGGCCTTTAATGCCTTTGGAGAACAATACCAATTTTTGCCGTCGGCAGATAAAACACCGCCATAAGTATTTTGATGTGCTTTCCACTGGCTCTCTGTAAGCTTATCCTTTTTAACCGGCCTCCAGTAAAAACCATTGCCATTCATAATACCTTCGCCGGTAATGGCAATATTTTCTAAATTTTCTGCAACCAAAGGCGATTGGCATCTTGCTGCATCAACACCTTCAAAAGAAGATAGCACCAATGGATACTGATCAAAATCTTTGGTATAAATAACTAAAGCGCCATTGGCCAAATGCAAATTGATATTACTCTTCATAATAATAGGGCCGGTAACAAAACTTCCTCTTGGTACCAATACAACACCACCACCCTTCCTTGCACATTCATCAATTGTTTTATTAATGGCAGCAGAATTTAAAGTCAATCCATCAGCAACGGCACCGTAGTTTAAAATATTAAACGTGTCTTTTTTAAAATGCGGTGTGTAAATTTTAGGCAACTCAAATGCAAACTTCTCTTTAAAATCGGATGGCGCTAAATATTTTGCCAAAGGAAGGTTTTGTTCTTTAATACTTTGGCAAACCAACGAGGCCATTGATGCTGCACCGTATTCGCTGAAGTGTGTATTATCTTCTTTTGCCTTTGCATCTTTAAAATGATAAGGAGGAATATGCAGGAAGAAACGTTTACTGTTTTCAAATCCTTCTTTTAATATTAATGCTTCGCTGCTTTTGTGCAAATCAATTACCGCAACATTCATCAATGCACCCACTTCCTTTACAACAGCAGGATAATCACCATGAGAATCCACAAATTTTCCTGTGGAATCGAAACTGCGGCGCATTACCGGTGTAATTAAAATGGCAGTTGCGCCTTTGCTGCGTACATCGTTTATAAAACGAATCAGGTTTTCTTTATACAAAGTATGTGCAGGTGCCGACCTTGAGGTATCATTAAATTTTTCATCGTTGTGCCCAAACTGAATCATTACAAAATCGCCGGATTTTAAGCGGCTCATCACAGTATCCCACCGATGTTCGGTAATAAAACTTTTTGTACTGCGGCCGTTTACTGCATGATTTTGTATCTCTACATCATTAGTAAAATAATCGGGGAATAATTGCCCCCATCCTCGTTCAGGATTATTCTCTAAAGGTTTATTGGCACAGGTGCTGTCGCCAATTAAAAAGATAGTTGGTTTTTTATCGGGTAATAAAAAAGCAAAACCACTTATGCTGATGAATGATATGATGAGAAATTTTTTCATTATGTTCTGCAAGTTCGTTTCCGTTGTGATGAATATTGATATATTGTACAAGAGTGCGACGCCACTGAAGATGAACATAGCGTTGCAGCCCGGTACAAAAAATTACCTCAAATCATTTATGTTTACCGGATCCATATCGGTATAAATAAAATTTTCGCCTGCCATGCCCCAGATAAAACCGTAATTGCTGGTACCGCATCCGCTATGGATACTCCATGGCGGAGAAATAATAGCTTCATCATTACTAACTACCAAATGTTTTGTTTCGTTTGGTTGCCCCATCAGGTGAATAATTTTTTGATTTTCGGGAACATCAAAGTAATAGTAGGCTTCCATGCGGCGGTCGTGTACATGCGTTGGCATGGTATTCCATACGCTGCCTTCCTTTAAAATAGTTAGGCCCATTACCAATTGGCAACTTCTTATTCCATCTGCATGAATGTATTTGTAAACGGTTCGCTGGTTTGCTGTAACTACTGTTCCTAAATCGGTAGGTGCTGCCTTTTCTCTTGGCATTAACTTAACTGCATATTCTTTATGCGCCGGTGCAGACAACAGGTAAAATTTTGCAGGTTCTTTTTTGCTTTTGCTTTTAAAGGAAACCTTTGCATTGCCTTTACCAATGTACAGGCAATCGAGTTTGCGCAGGTTATATACTTTATCGCCAACTTTTATTTCACCATCGCCGCCAACGTTGATCACCCCGATCTCTCTTCTTTCTAAAAAATAAGTGGCTTTTAAGCAATCGTATGTTTTTAAAACAAGCGTTTTATTTACAGGCACAGCACCCCCAATTATTACCCTGTCGTAATGAGAATAGACAAAATTTATTTCGTCATTCACCATTATATTCTGCACTAAAAAATTACTGCGTAATTCTTCAGCATTCATCCTGCTTGTTTCGGCAGGGCTGTTGTGAAATCGTATTTGCATAATGTATATTTTTTACCCCAAATCCGCCAGCTGGCGGAGCTTTCCTTTGTTAAAGTATTTATTTTGTTATACAGTTCAAAAGTTGAGGCTTTTAAAATTTATTTTACTTTTTATAGTTCCCCTTTAGGGGCGGAGGGGCAACTATCTCGCCATCCATCCACCATCAACAAACAACACCGTACCATTTACATAATCCGATGCTGATGATGCTAAGAAAACCACCGGTCCTTTAAAATCTTCAGGCACACCCCAACGGCCGGCTGGGATACGACTTAATATTGATGCACTTCTTTCCGGATCTTCTCTTAATGCCTGTGTATTGTTAGTGGCAATATACCCCGGTGCAATACCATTTACACAAACACCTTTGCTGCCCCACTCGTTACCAAAGGCACGTACCAAACCAGCAACAGCAGATTTACTTGCGGTATAACCAGGTACATTAACACCACCCTGGAAACTTAATAAAGAGCAAGTGAAAATTATTTTACCACCGCCATTTGCAATCATATCTTTTCCAAACTCACGGCCTAAAATAAATTGTGCGTTTAAATTAATATCAATCACTTTATCCCAATATTCGTCAGGATGTTCTGCAGCTGGCTTACGCATGATAATGCCGGCATTGTTTACTAAAATATCTATCTTTTTATTTTCTACTTTTACTTTATTGATGAAAGTATACAATGCTTCCCTGTTTGAAATATCAACCCTGTGATAAGTAAATTTTTGCCCTGTTGCTTCTACTGCATTTTTTACAGCAGAATAATCTTCTACAATTGATGCCCCAACTATTGTAGCTCCTGCCTCGGCCAATGCTGTTGCCATACCCATACCTAAACCCGTATCACAGCCGGTAACTAATGCTGTTTTTCCCGAAAGATCAAATTGTTTTAAAATGCTCATAAAATGATGCTGTTTTTAGAATTGATTGAAAAGTTTAAATGATTGGTTTTATAAAAATTTACAGGCATTGAGGTTCAACTGTAAAAATAGCTTAAAGCCAATCGTTTTATTACCCAATTTTACCGATTTATTTGCTGTTAATGGATTAAAAAAAGGGCTTTATTTGTGCAATCGTTCCCGATAACGTTTTCCTGAAAAAAAGAGTACCGCATTATAGTTATTGGGAGGCCGGATAAGGGCAATTTTAATGCAGCCTGCAAAAAAACCGGCTGCTTTTTTCAACTAATACTGATCACTTTTTTCTCCTTACTGCTTTGGTAGGCTTTCTCTATAATCTGTATCACTTTTTTACCGTCTTCGGCTGTAACGGGTAAAGCTGCTCCTGTAGTTAATGATTGATAAATACCATCATAATATTCCATATAATTCCCGTTGGTAGAAGGAATGTATTCACGGATAATTTTTCCGTCCTTTTCCGTGTGCAGTAATCCCATTTCATTTTCCGGTTCGCTGCCCCAATCAGCTTTGTCAGGCGTTTCACCAGCCTGCAATGCTTTTTCCTGCACATCTGTCCTGGCTTTTATAAAAGAACCTTTTGTACCATGAAAAACATAAGACGGTAATGGCTCCCTTACTACGTAACTCGATTTTACCCTCACCCGTTTTGATGGATAATACAAAAGCAACTCCATATAATCATCTACTAAAGAAATTTTACGGGCTGCCCTTATATCTGCAAAGATGGCATCGGGCATACCGAATAATTGCAATACCTGGTCGATAAGGTGTGAGCCCAGGTCGTAAAGTAAGCCGGTACCGGGGCCTGGTGTTTCTTTATGTCCCTTAGGACTTAATACTTCGCTAAATCTGTCGAAATGAAATTCCGCTTCTACAATATCGCCCAGCCAATCTTCCCTGATGATCTTTTTTATTATTTTATAATCGCTGTCGTACCTGCGGTTTTGATATACAGAAAGGAGTTTGTTTTTTTCTTTTGCCAGGCTGATGAGTTCCTCACATTGAGCCACTGTAACACAAAAAGGTTTTTCTACAATGATATGTTTACCGGCAAGTAATGCCTGTTTTGCAAAATCAAAATGGGTGTAGTTGGGTGTATTTACAATTACCAGTTCTATTGCAGCATCGTTCAGCAAAGCTTCGTAAGTATCAAAAGATTTTATAGCAGGATATTTTTCTGCAGCTGTTTTTTTTGAACGCTCCCAAACACCATACAGCTCAAAACCCTTATGCAGGTTAAGAAATGGCGCATGAAAAACCCAGCCACTCATACCGTAAGAACATAATGCTGTTTTAATTGTTTGCATATCTTGATGTCACGAATTTTACGAATTACACAAATTACACGAATTAAACTGATGCCATAATTAGTTTAGTTGATGTTTAAGCGTTTGCCAATGCCCGGTCTAAATGAACATAACCACCATCAACATAAACCAATTGCCCGGTAGTATGGCTCGATTTTGATGACAATAAAAAAGCCACTGCATTGGCAATTTCTTCAGCGGTAGTCATCCTGTTTTCCAAAGGTATTTTAGATGATATCTCTTTTAATTTTTCCTGCGGATTAGGTAAAGTCTCTATCCACTTTTCGTACAGCGGTGTAAAACATTCTGCCACTACTACTGCATTAACACGAATGCCATACTTTAATAATTCCACCGCCCATTCTCTTGTTAGTGCATTTCTTC
>JAYVJU010000234.1:0-2041 GCA_043769035.1 Ferruginibacter sp. | reverse complement strand
TTCCTGTCCTGCATAAGAATTATTCTGCTTAATAAATTTACCATAACCCCAAATAACTCCAAGGGAGGTAACAGCACTTACTGCTACTGTGAATAAGACTTGTTTCAGTTTCATTTTACGTAGGTTTTATTGTGTTTTAAATTTTTAATTTTTTGTACATGTTCTGCATCTGCACTTACCAGGTATCAACTCTTATGCCTGACAGTACAAAATAACGAAGAACTGACAAAATGAGATTTACCAACTGCCATCTTTAACACTTAATTAGGAAGAGCTTCGTAGATGCTTCTCTAATCACCCTAAACTTCTAAACCCCTAAACCTTTTCTACAACGTTAATAAAAACTGCATGGTATCAACCCCATCGGCATAGTCAAATAAACCAGGCCGTTGCGCCTGTCCAAAAGCAATATGTCCATTACCAACAATACATTGTACATCATTGTTCTCTGCAAGGGCATTTTTAACAGCAGTTACGTCCTTATAAAAACTATAATTCAATTGGCTGATGGCCGAAAAGATGGATTCGTTTTCAATCAGCAAGGTAGCTTCATTGGTCATGTAATAAATATTATTCATTAACGCCAACGAAAGCTGGTAGTCATAATTGTTTTTGTATTTATTATGGTCAGCAAAATATTTGTATTTATCAAAAGCCCTGAGTAAAGGAACAAAATCATAGTTTTCGGGCACATATATTTTTGTAACATTACGGCAACCCAGGCCAAAAAACAAATGTATATCGTCTGATAATTTATCCAGGTCTTCGGTTGTTTCTGTTCCTGTTAAAATGGCTACAGAAGTACGGTTACGGCGGATGATGCTGGGGTATTTGGCAAAATACTGCTGAAAATACCTTGCTGAATTATTACTGCCTGTAGCAATGTAAGCGTCGCAGCCTTTAAGTATTTCGGCAAATGAAATATAATTTTGAACACTTATATCCCAGCTGTATAATTTTTGCACAATATGCTTCAGCAGTACATCATCTTTACCGGATAATTTTATAGTTTGAGAATGGCCGCTTACAAAAACACATAAAAAATCATGAAAGCCTACTAAAGGAATATTACCCGCCATAACCACCCCGATATTCTTGCCCTGTATATTATCATCCAGGTGGTAATGATTTGCCCAGACGCTTAATTTTTCGGATTGTAAAAAAACGGAGCAGATATTGGTAACAGCCAGGTCAATAAAATCTGTAATAAACCATCCATTGTGTGCAGCGGCACTTGCTTTAACCTCCTGCCACTCAGTTCCGTTATCTTCTAAATAATCTTTTAATTTTTGTAATAATCCGATTCTATTTTGTAGATTCATATTGTTATTTTAATTTGCAGTACCAACTAAAAATTGTTTTTTAATAATCAAAAATACGAAGGATGGCTATAAAGATTACAGACGAATGCATTAACTGCGGAGCATGCGAACCAGAATGCCCTAATAACGCAATTTACGAAGGTGGAGTAGAGTGGGCAGTTTCTGATGGAACTACAGTAAAAGGAATGTTTACTTTGTTAGATGGCAGCCAGGTTGATGCCGATCAAAGACAGACTCCGGTAAGTTCGGATACCTATTATATTACACCTAACAAGTGTACCGAATGCCAGGGTTTTCATGAAGAGCCGCAATGTGCTGCAGTTTGCCCGGTAGATTGTTGTGTGCCTGATGAAATGTACACAGAAACTGTGGATGAGTTGCTGGCGAAGAAAGATAAGATGCACATTTAATGCAAATAAATTTTCATAATCCGCCGAAAGGCGGATATTACAGGCAGGTGATATTTCCTGCTACAATGGCGAGGGTATTTAATAATACTTTCGCCTTTTTGTATAACCAACAATTGTTTGCGGTATGAAAAAAGGGTTGTTTTTTTTAACGGTTGTTTTTTTGTTTACAGCCTGCAATTTTTTTGAAAAGAAAAAAACAGTTGCCGGTATTGACGAAAAAATAAAAATGATGGATGCCGACCGGGCTTTTTCTAAACTAAGTTTGGAAAAAGGGATGAAAAATGCCTTTATGGAATACATTGACAGTAA
>JAYVJU010000233.1:0-6820 GCA_043769035.1 Ferruginibacter sp. | reverse complement strand
GCAATAGATGCTTCCAGTTCCAATCGTTTATCTACTTCGGCCTGTTGCTGGTGGTTTAAATCTTTGTAAGTAATATTAAATCCTTCCAGCGCCGCTTTTGCCAGTTCAATACTTACCTCTTTAAATTCTTTCTTTATTTCAAAATATTTCTCTGCTTTTTTTGCCTGGCTTTCTAAGCTTTTTAACTGGTTGTTTATTTCAAACAGCAAATCTTCAATACGAGCCAGATCCTGCTCAGTGGCATCTAATTTTAATTTAGCTTCTTTTTTACGGGTTTTGTAAATGGTGATTCCGGCGGCCTGCTCCAGCATTTTACGGCGGCTGTTCTCTTTATCTTTAATAATATCATCCACCATGCCCAGTTCAATAATAGCGTAGCTATCGGTGCTTATACCGGTATCCATAAACAGGTTATGAATATCTTTAAGGCGGCAGGCCACATCATTAAGGCGGTATTCACTCTCCCCGCTCTTATAATATTTACGGGTTACTGTAACAGTATTAAATTCTGTTGGTAACAGATTCTTGGTATTTTCAAAAGTAAGGCTCACTTCTGCAAGGCCACTGGCACTTCGGGTTTTAGAACCGTTAAACACAAGGCTCTCCAGGTTTTCGCTACGCAGGTTACTTATTTTATGCTCCCCAATTACCCAGCGGATACTATCTACAATATTGCTTTTGCCACAACCATTTGGCCCTATAACCCCGGTAATGCCTTCGTCAAAATTGAGTACGGTTTTATCGGCAAAGCTCTTAAATCCTTTTATTTCTAAACTCTTTAAACGCACTGTATCTATATTTTAGTAAGACGGCAAATATAACGGAATGGATGAAAAGAATTTTTTGATTGTTTGCACCATTTATGCATAGTTATACACAGATTTTTCACAGGATTTGATGCTTCCCAAACTATAAAATATGAGTTTTACAGAAATAATTACTTCGTAAATATCCCTGACTTTTACAGCTTGTAAGTAAAAGCACCCGTACAGAATTTAGTAATAAAAACCTGTTATCAGGACAAACTACTATACTCAATTTATATATATGAAAAGCCGGGCAATAAGCTAAAATCAGTGTCGTTTAAAAGCTACAGCAGTATAGTATTAAGCATTACATCAGCCTGGTAAAATACTGCAATTAATTAATCTGTAAACCCAAATCTTATGAAAAAACAATTACTTGTACTTTTAATGGCCATTACCACTTCTACCTTCTTTTCATGTCAAAAAGTTGGCCCTGCTGAATTAGACAGCAACTCAACAAAAATCGATATAAATAAAGTTGATACTGAAAATTGCCCGCCAACAACTGTAACCTTAGTTGCCGGCCAGCATATTGATGCAGGAACTGTAAGCGTAAGCAGCGATGCTGATTATATTTATGTTACCTACACCACTGCCAATGGTTATCTTTTAACACAAACCCATTTGTTTGTCGGAGCCTGCAACCTTGTGCCTGTAAATAGCCAGGGAAACCCGGTGCCGGGTCAGTTTCCGTATGCCAATACACACAACAATATTACATCTTATACTTACCAGGTACCTGTTAGTACAATAGGCCTGGGTAATTGTGGTTGTATTGCCGCACATGCTGTTGTTGTAAAACTTAATTCATCGGGTCAGGTTATTGAGCAGCAAACAGGCTGGGGTAACGGTATCCGTATTAACCCTAACGGCGGAAACTGGGGAATGAAGTTTAATTTTTGTACCTGTATAATAGATCTGTAAACAAATATATTTTTATACTGGCCGGTGCAAAACTGCACCGGTTTTTTTTATGCTTTGTTTATAAAGCTGTTAAAATCATCTTAAAGCATTCCCTTGGTTTTTTTATTACGAATCAATTCGTATTTTTGGCAAATAACTTAACAATATGAAAAAGATTTTACCTGTTTTTTTATTAGCCATTACAACAATTGCCCAGGCACAAACCAAAACCATCAGCCAGGCAATTATTACAACAAAAACAACCATTGTTTCTCCTGAAGGCGATGATGATGGAGGAGTTCCCCCGCCACCACCTGCACCAGACGGAGCAGTTGTAAGAAGCTTTACTTTTGGTGGCGATGGCGAAACCAAGAGTGTTACTACACTTAAAGGTGATATGGTAAAAACATTTTCCGAATCGGAAATGGGAAGAACCACAATTTTAAGGGATAACAAGAATAAAAAGACGACTACTTTAATGGAAATGATGGGGAATAAAACCGGTTTTTATGTTACTGACGAAGAACAGGAAGTAATGCGTAAACAAATGGATAGTATGATGCAAAGCAGAAGGCAGGGAAATGACAACAATGCTTTTACCGGCAATGCCGCAAAATCAACAGAAATTATTTATGTAGAAGAAAGCAAAAAAATTGCTGGCCAGGTTTGCAAAAAAGCCTTTATTGTTACCACCAGGCAAAACGGAACTAAAGACAGCAGTACCGTTTGGTATTGCCCCGATTTTAAACTGGAAGGCGTTGCATCTACAGGCGGACTATCCGGCTTTGGAAATTTTGGCCGTACTACAAGCCTGGGAGGATTAAGCGATATAGCAGGATTCCCCATGCAATACGAAATGAAATTAAACCGTGGCAGAAAGATGATTGTAGAAGTAACCAAACTTGAAATTGATAAAGAGGTTGCTGATAAAGAATTTGAAATACCAAAAGATTTTGTGGTAAAACCAATGAAAGAGATGCAGAATGGCAACGGACGTGGATTTCAAATAAGAATGGGTGGTCCCGGAAACTAAAACAAGAAATATCTTTTATAAAAGAAACCCCCGGAAAATTTTCCGGGGGTTTCTTTTTATTTCATTTACTGTTACGTTAATTTAACTCGGCTTTTTTCTTGTCGTATTCTGCCGATTTTTTTAAGTCGCCTTTTGTAGCATACATCTGGCTTAAAAGATCCAGTATAATTTTATAATTAGCTTTTTGTATTGGCTTTAATGTTGCCATAGCTGCATAATAGCTGGTAACACCTTCGGCATAAGGGATGCACTCATCAATTTTCTTTAAGAACATTGCTTTTGCGTCATTACGTTTTTTTACATCCTCTGGTTTAACGCCTTTAATCTTTTTTGATGAATCCTGGTAATCATATGCTGCATTATAAAGGTGCCTTGTCATTAGTGTTTTGGCATCAATACCTTTATCAACTGCTATAGCCGCTTTTATAATTTCAGTCAGTTTGTTTTTTAAAGCCTCGGCATTGGCAGGTTTATTTTCGCCGGAATACAAATCATTATAAAGTTCTACTCCCAGGTTATAAGGCCAGCTGAATTCTTCGGGGTATCTTTTCATTAACTCTTCGTACTTGGCATTCAAAGCTTCTTTGTTTCCGGTTTTAGCTACAATGTCAATCTCAATTTCTGTCCAGTATTTTTCCTGCGGAAATAATTTTCTGCCTTTCTCCATCATAGCATTAAAATTGGCCTGGTCATTTTTACCAAGATAATATTCTACCAGATACTGGTAAATATTCAGATAATCGGGAGATGCCAGGTTTTGGTCTGCTAACTTTTTATAGTATATAACAGAAGATGCTGTATCTTTTGCATTACCTGCGGCAATAGCAGTATTTAAAACAAGTGCTGTATCAAATACCGGAAATTTAAACCCGTTATAATCATACCCTTTAGCTCTTACATAATCTTCAACTGCAATAGCATTTTTAAATCCATCAAATGAAACAGCAAAATTTTTGCTGTTGAACTCCTTGGCACCAACATCAAAAAATCCATTGTATAAATCAAAATAAGAACCATGATTTTCTAAAATAAAAGGTAATTCCTTGGCATCCATTTGCTGGTATTTTTTAAACGCCTCAAATGCATCTGCTTTTAATTTTAATGCTTCGGTAGATGCCATGGCAGAATCTTTAGACAAAGAATTATATATCCTGCCTTTATAAAACCAGCCGTCAGATTTTGCTGCATTTTTAGGATCGCTTAAAAACTTATCAATACCATCCTTAGCTTTTTTGTACTGCGACTTACCCATCATTTCATTTATTTCCTGCAGGGTTTGGCCATAGCTGAAAGCGCCTGCAAAAATCAACATGATAAAAAAACAATATTTTTTCATTCTATTTAATTTTAAGTGATAAAGATATTAGTTAATTGTTAATCAGGATGAATTTTCACTCAATTTTTCATAAACCATGCCATAGTTTTTTACAGACTAAATAAAGTTGTTAAAACCCGAAAGAATACCATAGTTTGGTTAAATTGCGGAGCTATTACCAAAAACTTGATAACACAAAATACCATACAGCAAATACTCAGCCGCATAGATATTGTGGAGATAGTAGGTTCGTTTGTTAAACTTAAAAAGCGGGGTACCAATTATATTGGCCTCTGCCCTTTTCATAACGAAAAATCACCCTCCTTTACCGTATCTGCGGCAAAAGAAATTTATAAGTGCTTTGGCTGTGGCCGCAGCGGTAACTCCATTAGTTTTTTAATGGAGCAGGAAAAATACAGTTATGTAGAAGCACTGCGCTGGCTGGCAGCAAAGTATAATGTTGAAATTGAGGAAACAGAAACCAGCCCCGAGTTTAAGCAGCAGCAGCAGGTTTCCGACAGCCTTTACATCATTAATAATTTTGCGCAAAAATTTTTCAGCGATGCATTATTAAATACTGAAGAGGGGCAGGATATTGCTTTAGCATATTTGAAAGAACGTGGTTTTAGGGAAGACATTATTAAAAAATTTCAGATAGGCTTTAACCCAGAGGGAAGAGACAGTTTTACAAAAGAAGCCTTAGCAGCCCAATATAATTTAGAGTACCTGCAAAAAAGCGGATTGGTAGCTGTACGTGATGGTAATGCCTACGATAATTACAGGGGCAGAATAATTTTCCCCATACACAACCAAAGTGGAAAAGTGCTGGGCTTTGGCGCCAGAATAATTAAGAATAATGATAAGGCACCTAAATACATTAACACACCTGAAAACGAAATTTATGTAAAAAGCAAATTGCTGTACGGGTCTTATTTTGCAAGACAGGCTATTGATAAAGCTGATGAATGTTTATTAGTGGAAGGTTATACCGATGTGGTAAGCCTGCATCAGGCAGGAATAGAAAATGTAGTGGCAAGTGGCGGCACTTCTTTAACGCCGGATCAATTGCGGCTGATAAAAAAATACACCAATAATCTTACTATAATTTATGATGGCGATAATGCTGGTATTAAAGCCGCACTTCGTGGACTTGACCTGGCACTGGAAGAAAGCCTGAATGTAAAATTAGTATTGATTCCGGGTAAGGAAGACCCCGACAGTTATGTAAATAAAATTGGAGCTGCTGCTTTTGCAAGTTTTGTTGCCGAAAATAAAAGGGATGTTATTTTATTTCAACTGGATATTGCATTGAAAGATGCAGGTAACGACAGTAATAAAAAATCTGTAATTGTAAACCAGATAGCCGAAACAATTGCAAAAATTAACAAGGCAGAAGACTTTACCAAACAGCAGGATTATATAAAAAAGTGTTCGGAAATTTTAAAGATTGAAGAAAGCGGCTTGCATGTATTGGTAAATAAATTTATAAGGGAAAAAATTACTAAAACAGAAAACCAGGCATTCAGGCAGGAAAGTAATGAGCAGCCAGTAAATACAGAATTTCCAATTGTTGATGATGATACGCTTGCGCTGTTCA
The DNA here is from genome assembly GCA_043769035.1 of Ferruginibacter sp. GTDB lineage: Bacteria > Bacteroidota > Bacteroidia > Chitinophagales > Chitinophagaceae > Ferruginibacter. The sequence continues at coordinate 1,166 of JAYVJU010000233.1, read as the reverse complement.
ATAAAGATGAAATGCATGAAAGGGCAATGGTAAGAAGCTTGCTGGAGTTTGGATTGAAGGATTGGAGTGAAGAACAAAAAGTTGCCCATTATATTTTTAAAGAAATTGAACTCAACCAACTGGAAGAACTGATTGACAATAAAGAACTGGTAAACGTATTACAAACCTATAAAGCATGGTACGATGCCGGTATTGAGCCCACTGCTAAAAATTTTTTATACCATGATAATTTACAAATGAGTTCGCTGGTGGTAAGTATTATGGATTTTAATTACGAAATAAGTCCCAAATGGAAGGAGCATTTTGAAGGTCATATACCTACACGGGAAGATTTGTTTAAAGAAGAAGTTTTTTCAACACTGAATTATCTTAAACTTAAAAAGATAAAACGCCTGATGGATGAAAATCAACGGGATTTAGAAAAGTCGTTAGTAGCAGAAGACCAGATGATTTTAGTACAGACACACCAGCACCTTAAACAAATGGAAATTGAGTTAACCAAACAGTTGGGTACCGTTATTTTTAAGTAATTACTTTTCGCTGTAAGTTTTCTTTTGTGCTACCAGTTTTTCCAATGTGGTTTCAAGCCTCCTGGCTTTTGTTTCTTCCCTTTTGGCGCTGATGATCCATTCTACATATTCTCTTTTATTAGTAAATGCAAGAGAATCAAAAAAAACAGCCGCATGTTTATTTTTATTAAGTAATTTTTGCAGGTCGGCAGGTACTTCAATGCTGCGCTTTGTATAATCAACCCCCGGAGCCGGATTTTCGGAAGAAAAGTTTTTAGTTTTTTTTACTGCTTCAACCTCTGGTTTTTTAAACCTTACAGCACTCCATAAATTATCCACTGCAACCATACGTACCGATTCGTAGCCATGAGCCGTAATAAAACCCCAACTATCGTCCCTGCATAAATCACTTGCAATTTTTGACGAAGCTTTTGGATACGCCACCCAAAATTTTGACTCGGTATGTAATGCCGGCATCACTTCTTTTAAAATTTCCTGCAATTGATTTTTGCTGAATGCAAAAACCAAAGCAAAATCAATTTTTTTACTCTTAAGCAGTGGTGTTACATTTTTTGAAAAGGACAGTTTTATAAACTGTTTTTCAATGGCCAATGGTAATCCCTGTAATAACAGGTTTCTTTCATCCTTTAATTGTAA
>JAYVJU010000232.1:0-2838 GCA_043769035.1 Ferruginibacter sp. | reverse complement strand
CGTTCCTTTCGGCCTCTCAGGCATCTCTCCTAACCTGCCCTGTATTTATTAAGGGGTGGCAAAAATACAATTCAATAAGGTATTACCCAAAACTAAATGCAAGTTTTAGAATAAATATTTGCCCCAACCCCTAAAGGGGCTTTTGCACTCTGATTATTTATTGCTCTTTTAAAGACCTTTATCCTGCAAAATTATTTATACTGATTTACCGAAAACAAAAAGCCCAAATTCAATATTGAATTTGGGCTTAAGTATATAATATTTTTTCTTCTTTGGGGAATTATAGCTTTACATAGCTGCTAACTGAACCTTTTGCTGTAACTCCAGCACACTTTCTTTAAAAAGGCTGTCTGTATCCATCAGGTCTTTTACTGTTTGGCAACTGTGAATTACAGTAGTATGATCTCTTCCGCCAAAATGCTCACCAATTGTTTTTAATGAGTTTTTTGTAAACGCTTTGGATAAAAACATAGTAATCTGCCTTGCCTGCACAATTTCCCTTTTACGGGTTTTCTGCAGCAATTTATCATAAGGCACATCAAAATATTCGCATACCATTTTTTGTATGGCATCGATAGTGATTTCCTTGCTTGATGATTTTACAAAATTGCGTAATACTTTCTTTGCCAATTCAAGATCAATTTCCCTCTTGTTAAGCGAAGATTGTGCCAATAATGATATTAAAGCACCTTCCAGTTCCCTTACATTGCTATTAATATTATAGGCTATATATTTTACCACTTCACGGGGCATATCCAACCCGTCGTTCTTCATCCTCTTTTCCAATATCTCAATCTTGGTTTCATAATCAGGTACCTGTAAGTCGGCACTTAAACCCCAGCGAAAACGGCTTAATAATCTTTCCTGTACACCTTCCAGATCTTTTGGGGGCTTATCGCTGGTTAAAACAAGTTGCTTACCACTTTGGTGCAAATGATTAAAGATGGCGAAGAATGCCTCCTGCGATTTTTCGGCACGGTTGAAAAATTGTACATCATCAATGATCAATACATCTATTAATTGATAAAAGTGTATAAAATCGTTGATAGCCTGGTTACGGCTATGATCAATAAACTGGTTGATGAATTTTTCGGAACTTACATACAACACTATTTTATTAGTGTGCAATCTTTTTACTTCATTACCTATTGCCTGAGCCAGATGTGTTTTTCCTAAACCAACACCGCCATAAATTACTAAGGGATTAAAAGAAGTGGTACCAGGTTTTTCAGCAACTGTTTTTCCTGCACGGCGGGCTACACGGTTGCAATCGCCTTCTATAAATGCATCAAAGGTGTACGCAGGATTTAACTGCGGATCTATCTGCATTTTTTTTAACCCCGGTATTACAAATGGGTTTTTAACAGGATTATTTATTACAAGTGGAAAATCCATTTCGTTATTTGCATATGATTTAAAACCATGCCCCGGTATATCCATGGTAAGCGGTTTATTTTTACTGTTACCGCTGTCAACCATAATTCTATATTCCAAACGGGCTTCTTTTCCTAACTCTCTTTTTAATGTTTTTGCTAAAAGCGAAACATAATGTTCTTCAAGGTACTCATAAAAAAACTGACTTGGTACCTGTATAGTTAATATTTTTTCTTTTAACGCAACCGGTGTAATAGGTTCGAACCAGGTTTTGAAATGCTGCCATTCCACAATGTCTTTGATGATCTCTAAACAATTAGCCCATACTTTTTCGAAAGCTTTATCCATTAGTCCTTAAGCAATTTATATATGTTGAGTTAAGATGATTCTCCGGGGGATTTTTTTCCGTACAAAAATTACTTTCATTTATTACTGAAAATTAACTTTAGCAGGACAGCGAATATCGAATATTTTGTTGAAAAAAAAATTTTTTATTCATTTGTTTTTTTCCCTATAACCACAGTATGCGATTTTGCCAATTTTTTTCTTTTAAATCCGGCAAAATCAAAATCCAGTCTGCCCATTTGAATACCTGCCCATCCCACCTGGTTTATCAATACATCGCTGCCCGATTTATTCTTGTAAACTTCCGGTGCCTCCATAAAAGTATGCGTATGCCCGCCAATTATCAAATCTATATTTTGGGTTTCTTTTGCCAATACAATATCACTCACTTTATTACTGCTGTATTTATATCCCAAATGGCTGAGGCAGATAATCATATCGCAGGCATCTTCGTTTTTTAATTTAGCAGCTGTTTCATTTACCTTTTCAATTGGGTCAAGATATTTTGTATTACCAAATAAACTGTCCGGTACTAACCCGTTCAATTCAATACCCACTGCTGTTACCCCTATTTTTAATTTGCCTTTCTTAAAAATTTTATAGGGCTGATACTTAAATTCCATTGGCGTATTGGTAAAATCATAATTGCACATGAGCAATGAAAATTTACCATGATCAAGTTGTGTTGCAAAATTTTCCAGCCCGGCATCAAAATCATGATTACCCATTGTGGCAGCATCATAACCCATGGCTCCCATAGCTTTCATTTCCGGTTCGCCTTTATATAAATTAAAGAACGGTGTACCCTGGAAGATATCTCCGGCATCTAATAATAAAACATGGTCTTCTTCAGCCCTTATTTTTTGTATCAACTCCGCCCTTGCTGCCACACCGGCAAGCCCCTGGTTTCTGCTGCCATCCATCGGAAAAGGCTCCAGGCGGCTGTGTACATCATTAGTATGAAGAATGGTTAATCTCTTAAGGGCATTTTCTTTTTGCAATTCGGCAAAAAGACTGTTGTGCATTACTATAGCACCTGTGGCAAGTGCAGCCTGTGTAATAAATTTTCTTCTACTCTGCATTGCTAACTCTTTTTTCAATTTTAGAAGATACTTTTTT
>JAYVJU010000231.1:0-11954 GCA_043769035.1 Ferruginibacter sp. | reverse complement strand
ACCATGTTCCGCCGCCGACTCAAAAACAAAACAGGTTGCTGCAATGGAATGATGTGACCATTGCTTAAGAACATTCATCTAAGGATTTAGTTGGTTGGTCAGGTTCCTGCTATTTCTCTACAATTAATAACTGAATAAACATGTAGAAAGCTTACGGCGGATATGTTTGGACCAGGGTTCGATTCCCTGCAGCTCCACTTAAAGGGGAAAATGATAGTTTTTCCCCTTTAAGTCTATTATAAATAGTGTTTTCCCTCTGAAATAAATGTATTTGTGAGAAGCTAGCAAAATTTGATTGAAGCGATTATTTAACCGGTAATTAACGAAAAATTGGTAGTGGCTTTGCTGATAATTATCACTCTTTTTTTAAGAAGTAAAATAATTATACTTCCCTGAATCAGCAGTATAAAGATTTACAGAATCCTGCATTGTTTTGTATAAAATTTCTTTGTTATTCCGATAACATTCGTCTAAATCAGTTTTATTTCCAAATAGTTTTGCTTTTGGTATTCCATTCCGTGTTTGGTATGTTTTTTCTTAACCAGGAATAAGATTATATCGAATTGTTGTTTGCTTATTTAAGTAGAACCTGATAAAAATAATGATTTAAAATTGCTGCTGTCACGGTCAATAAATCCGTTACTGCTAATTTGAGAAACCCGTAAAGTATTCCCCCAACAAGCCTGCACCGGAGAAGCTAAAAACTTGAGTAAATATGTAATTGTCTTTAACCGGACAAACTTAATAGTATGCAGTACCTTAGCTTTGCAAGAAAATAAATCAAATGAAAAAACATCTCCTGCTTTTTACCGTTTTGTTTGTTGCTTTTACAACTAATGCACAGGATGGCCCCAAAGGCTTAAATATTTATGATGCCGCTCCTATGTTTACAGCCAAAGACCAAAATGGCAAAACTGTTTCGCTAAGTACAGCATTAAAGAAAGGCCCGGTTGTACTGGTGTTTTACCGTGGTCAGTGGTGCCCTTATTGCAATAAGCATTTGAAGAAGCTGGAAGATTCGCTTTCTCTAATAACTGCCAAAGGAGCTAGTTTGATAACTATAACCCCAGAGAAACCCGAAAACATTTCTAAGACAATAGAAAAGACAAAAGCATCCTATTCTATTTTATATGATGATAGCTTGAAAATAATGAAAAGCTATGATGTAGCTTTTACTGTGGATGAAAAAACAGTTGAAAAATATAAAGGCTATGGTATTGATTTTACACAAGCAAATGGGATAAACGGAGCAAGCCTGCCTGTACCTGCTTTGTATATAATTGGCATCGATGGCAAAATTTCTTACCGTTATTTTGATGTCAATTACTCCAAGAGAGCCTCAGTAGCAGAAATATTAGCTCACTTATAAAAAAATAAAAAATTTCCGGGGTAACATTATCCCGGCAATCTTTAACGGCAACCAGGTTTTAGAATGGCTTACCATGTGTTTGCTTCATTAGGTACCTAATAAAAAAAGGGAATGGTTTCATAGCTGCTATAAACAAATTAGTAATCCACTTTTTTCCGAATAATTGTTGAATAATTCTGCCTGTAGCTAGTCTTTTGGAGAATTTCATTTTCCATCCCTGGCTGTACTGGGTTTCCATTTCTTCCCGACTTATTTTTTTTAATAAATATCTTTCGATTGAGTGGTAAGCAAGCTTACTGCCATGCAATGCCATACTCATTCCGTTTCCACAGAGCGGTGTTATCATACCACCGGCATCACCAATCATCAATACATGATTTTCTATTAGTTTTTTTTTAGCAAAACTTATTTGTGATATGGTAACCGGCTCTGTAAATATTTTATTTGCGTTATTAAGAATATTTTTTAGATATGGATTAGCTTTCAGCACATTTGCTTCTAACGCAGCAATTGAATTTTCGTTTTCTCTCAAATTTTGTGCTGTGGTTAAATAGCAAAGACAACACTTATCCTCTTCCACTTTTGAAATACCACAATAGCCGTCTTTAAAATTATGCAAGGCTATCAGGTCATTCGGCCAATCAGTTTTAATATGATACTTTACGCCGATATAATTATTCAATTTTTTATTTTTGCCCAATACAAATTTTCGTTTCCACTTTATATCAATGTTACTTCTCTTGCCAAAACAACCAGCGGCAACTGTTGCCTGAATATTTTCTATTGATGAATAAATTGTGAAGGAATTATTTTTATAAATTATATCATTCACCTTTATTCCTTCGGCCAGGCTTACTCCGGCAGCTTTCGCTAATTTGTATAATTCATAATCAAGCAAGTGGCGGCTTATGCCAAAACCACCCAAGTCAAGTTGCTGTTCTATTTTATTTCCGTTTGGCGCAGTAACTTGTAAACGACTAATAATAGGTAAATCCATTTCTGTCACCGGCAGGCCAAGGCTTACTAAAAAGTCCCGGCTTTCCAGGCTGATATATTCGCCGCATACCCTGTGAAAGGGGTAGGTTTCTTTTTCAAATAAAATAGTTTTAAACCCTGCTTTGGCACTTTGTATAGATAATGCCAGCCCTGCAAGGCCGCCGCCGATAATCGCTATATCAAAGCTTGCATTAGTTTTCACTTTTAATACTGTTGTTTAATGAACAAACTAACCAGCGAAAAGCCCATTTCCATTTGATTGAATAGTTAACAATACCAGCAATTTTTAATAGTGCATTTATCTCTTCTTTATCAAATCCTCTTAGTACAGAAACCGGGGCGTCGTTTTTAACTAAGTAACTTTTAGAAAAAATATTGGTTAAAAATCTAATAGAATAATAAGCCAAAGGATGCCTGTGCAAATCGTTTACAAAATGTCCGATACCAGCTTTAGCACTACACCATCTCAGCATTTCCACCAACTCTTCGTCGGTAAGATGATGACAGAATAGGGATGAAAATATTATATCCTGTGGTTGTTCAAACGTTACAGTTTTATAGTCTGAGCATATAAAAGCGATTCCTTTGTTTTCTTTTCTTGATCGGGCAAAGCTGATGCAATGGGGGTTAATATCAACACCTGTAAATATTGCAACAATATTTTTTCTTTCACACCAGTTTCGTATTATGCTGAGGTTATCGCCTCCGCCACATCCAATTTCGCAGATATAAATTGGATTTTCAGTATGTCGAATATTTTTTTTTAGTAAAAATTTAATACCGGAAAGAGTGATTTTATGGCCGCCAAGTCTGGTATTAATGATATCCAGTTCTTTCATATTCTGCTTAATATCTTCAAACGGAATATCATCCCTATCAAGCAATTCTTTTTGATATGAACGTTTTGTAAAATCAGGCATATGGCGAAGCTATGAAAGTTTCCATTGTTAATCCTGGGCCAAAGGCTGCGCCAAAAATATCGGTGGCTGCATTGCTATCTAATGCAGTAGTACTTGTATTTAATGATTGCATAATTTTTTTAAGCACAAATAAAATAGTAGGCGATGACATATTTCCATACTCTTTTAGTACTTCATAGCTTTCTGCAAGCTCACTGTTTTTAAAGGCAAGGCTTTTATAAATAGCATCCAATATCCGCTTACCACCTGGATGAATGCACCAGTGTGCTATACTATCTTTCGAGCTGTTTGCCTTTGTCATAGCCTTGTTCATTAAAGGGGCAAAATCTTCTTCAATCAAATCAGGTACATACCCACTAAGGGTCATTAAAAAACCTGATGAAGAAAGCTCCCAGCTCATATCGCTTTTTCCTTTTGCTATTATTTCTGAATAAAAACTTTTGAGATAAAGCCCTTTGTGGTTATACCCATCGGGTGTAACTAAAACAGCAGCAGCCCCATCACCAAATAATAAGCTGGATGCTATATTGTCTTTAGTTACTTCTTTTTGAAAATGAAGGGTGCATAGTTCTGTGCACACAATCATTACTTTTGCGTTTGTCTCCGTTTTACAAATGGCATCGGCCATTTTTAACGCATGAATAGCCGCATAACAACCCATAAAGTTTACACTGCTGCGGTAAATATTTTTAGGCAGGTCAAGTAATTCAACAACCTGTAAATCTAAACCCGGCGCACTCATACCTGTGCAGCTTACAGTAATAAGGTGTGTAATTTCTACAGGATGAACAATATTATTTACACAATCCCGGATGGCATCTACAGAAAGTGGAGCTGCATTTTTTTGATACCACATCATCCGCTGCTCTAATGACGGAAAAGGTTCGATAGCTTCTGTTTGCGGATAAAACTTCCATTCATTTATATCATGGCTGTAATCCGCAATAGCTGAATACCTGGTATTGATACTGCTCTGGTGATAAAGGAAACGAAGTTTTCTTGCCTCTGATGCATCTAATGCATACACCCGCTGCATAAACTGTAATATGCGTTGCTGCTCATGCCTGTAAGCAGGTACTGCTGTGCCTATGGAAATAATTTTACTCAAAAATATTTAAGATTAATATAGTTATAAAAGCAAGGTTGGTGCATACCGATGCAAGCAGGTTCATTTGCATGGTATTTTTAAAATTAGCGGCTGCATCATCATTCCAAACTTTTTTTGCCCAGATAAAGAAATAAACCAAGACAGGGATAAAAAACAGTTGCAACAAAACAAAACTTGTTTGCTGCAAAGTGGCAATAAACCAATATGCCAGCATTCCAAAAGCAATGGAATAAACTATTGCCGTAAAAATAAACGTACCCTTGTAGCCCAACAAATAGCTGATGGTTGTTACCCCATCCTGCTTGTCGGCTTTGTGTTGATAAATTTGAGTGAGTGGATAAAAGCCACCAATTAGTAAACTTGCAGCCAGCATAGTTTGCCAGGGTACATTTAAAATAAAATCTACGTTACTGCCATGATACACCAGCCAGAAGGTTGCAGCCCCCTGAAAAATTACTACCGTTAAATAACCAATAACCGGATATTTCTTTAACCGTATGCCCCGGTAACTGTAAGCCCTTGATGCAAGTATGTATAATAATATGCCTGCGAAGAAATAAATACTAACCACCAAACTTAATGTTATGGCAATAATATCCATAAAAACAGTGGTATAAAATAACTGCCGGGTAGGCTGCATGGGTTTCTCCAATCCACCGATAGCAGTTTCATCTCTATCCATATACGAATTATATCCGTTGCTGGCCGGATACACCAATAAATGCAGAATTAAAAATACCAGTAAGGCACGAGGCCAGCTTATGGCCGGTACCTGGCTTAGCGCAAACCAATATACCGGCATTAAAAAAAAAGAAAAATGGAATCGCAACAGTTGTATAGTTGATTTTTGGAGCATGTAACTAATATACAGGGTTTTTTATTAAAAAGTTTTCCATTACAAAACCAACTGCCTTAATTCTTTGTATCTGATTTTTTGTAGTTAATATTTATCGCTATGTTCAAAAAAACAGTTTCGTGGGTATTGCGGATTGGCGTTGCAATTCTTTTGCTGCAAACCCTGTTTTTCAAGTTTACAGGTGCCGAAGAATCAAAATATATCTTTTCTGCATTGGGGGTAGAGCCTTGGGGTCGTATTGCCACCGGATGTTTGGAATTGATTGCAGCAATACTAATACTGCTTCCTTATACAGTAATACCCGGCGCATTATTAACTATTGGCCTTATGGCCGGTGCTATTGCCTCACATATTTTTAAATTAGGTATTGTGGTACAAAACGATGGTGGCCTTTTGTTTGTATATGGTTGTATCATACTAGTGAGTGCTGTTCTTTTACTCGTTTTGCACAAACAACAGCTCACTATACTTAAACAAAAAATAAAATTGTAAAACTATTTATGAAGAAATTATTAATGATTACACTGGTGTTTGTTTTATCAACAAAGCTACATGCGCAAAAAGGTAAGGCTGTAGATAAATCAGCTTCCTTCTCTGCGGCTTTTGGCACCAGCGAATTTTCAACGGCCCTTGCTTATCAGCATTTGTGGAAATTGGGAAAGAAACAAAAATTTGGCATTGGAGCTGGCATCCGGCTCACCAATTATTTTGGAACAAATAAATATTATACCACGGCCCCGGCAAAACTTACGAGTGGCAAAACCGGCCCTGGCGTTTTCTTTGCTGAAGATATTCCTGCGAATATAGATTCTGTGCTGTTTAAAAAGTCGCAGGCTAATGCCCTTAACCTTTCCATCAATTTCGATTACAACATTTATAAGAAAATTTCACTTGGCTTTAATATTGATGCCATAGGGTTTACTTTTGGAGGTAAACAAAGCGGTTCTTATTTGGGCAATAACGGCTCCGGTGTAGCTACAACTGCAAAACCCACTACTTTTAATTTATTATTAGTTAGTGATAATGATTTAGGCTCATTAAACAGTGAATTTTATGCCCGATACAAATTCAATGAAAAGTGGGGAGCTAAAGCAGGGTTTCAATTTTTATTTACCGAGTACACAACTATCACCAAAGTACAAACTACACCAGGTGGGCAAAAAAATGACAGGTTCAGAAACAAATCATCCGCAATATCATTTGGCGTTACACGTCAACTTTAATAAATTTTAAAAATAAACGAAACAATATGAAATCATTCATTCTTGCCGGGGCTATCAGCACAATACTATTTTTTTCTGCTTGCAGCAAATCTAAAGATGGTACTGCAGCTGCAGCCCCGGCCAACGAAACATTTAATCCGGCAACAGCAACATTGCTTAAACAAGGTTCTTTTAGTGGCAATATGAGTTATGCGGTAAGCGGCTCAGTAAAGCTGTATGACTATCAGGGAAAGAAGTATATCTATTTTGAAAATTTCAGCAGCTCCAATGGGCCTGATTTAAAAGTGTATATAGCCACAACCAATACAGCAGCTCAATTCATTAATCTGGGGGCACTCAAAGGGGTTTCTGGCTCACAAGCCTATGTTATAAATAACCCGCCCGACTTTAACCAGTATAATAAAGTGCTTATATGGTGTCAGCAGTTTAGCGTATTATTTGGTACATCCACCATTCAGTAAATAATAACAATTCTATAAAAATATTTTTAGTTGGGTTACATCTAAAATAATTTCTTTTAAAAAAATCACTATGAGAGGCTTTAAACTTACAATAATTATTTTATTTTTATCAAGTATAGTATTTGCACAAAAATATACAGCAACAGATGCAGGAAGCAGAGTGCATTTTGTTATTAAAAACTTTGGTATAAAAACAGGCGGCGATTTTACAGGCCTGAAGGGAAGCATCGTATTTGATCCGAATGCTTTAAACACAAGTACCTTTAATGTGTCTGTAAACTCAAATACGGTAGATACAGATAATGGCTCAAGAGATAAACATCTTCGTAAAGAGGAATACTTTAATGTAGAAAAATATCCGCTTCTTACGTTTGTAAGTACAAAAATCACCAAGAGTACTTCTGCAGGGAGGTTTTATGTTGTAGGAAATATTACTATTAAAGGGGTTACAAAGGCAATTGAATTTGGCTTTAGTGCAGCCCCAACTACAACTGGTTATTCTTTTAAAGGTGAGTTTGAAATTAATCGCCGTGATTTTGGTGTAGGCGGCAGCAGTGTTTCTATGTCGGATAATTTAAAAGTAACTCTTGAAATTACTGCAAATAAATAAACAAAACTAATGAAGAAGAACATTGAACCTGTACTATTGCAATTAACAGCTACTTTACAGCAGCTTTCCGATGCTGAATATAATGCGCCAAGCAGCCTGTTAAATAATAGTTCTGTTGGGGCACATACCCGCCATATTATTGAATTGTTTCAATGCCTGCTATATGGGTACAATACAGGAACAGTTAATTATGATAACAGGAAACGGGATAAACAGATAGAGGTGGAAAGGCTGTATGCAGCTGAGTTACTTACTGCGATAGTAAATGAAATAAGCAAGCCAAATAAATCATTAGTATTAACAGGGCTGTTTTCAGCACAGGATACTGATGAACTGATAATTGATACCAATTTTTACAGAGAGGTTCTATACAATCTTGAACATACCATTCATCATATGGCATTGATACGGGTAGGTATAAAAGAAGTATGCAATTTAATTTTGCCAGATGATTTTGGTTTGGCTCCTTCCACTATTCAATATATAAAAGCATGTGTACAGTAACATACGTTCCGTGTACCAATGGGTATTTTTTAGCAAGTAACAGAGATGAAAAATGTACCCGGAAAAAAGCAATATCACCTGCGGAATATTATCTTGAGGGTACCACAGTTATTTTTCCTAAAGATGCAGATGCCGGTGGTACATGGATTATTTTAAAGGAAAACGGGGATTCATTATGCTTGCTAAATGGGGCTTTTGAAAATTTTACTCCTACAAGGCTATATACACTAAGCAGGGGTAATATCGTATTACAGATTGCGGCAGTTTTTGATATGCTCACAGCATTTCAGGCTGCATCTTTTACCGAAACGGCTCCATTTACATTAATAATGATACATGATTCCAGATTATGGGAATGCCGCTGGGATGGCCAAAAAAAATACCACAAATTGCTGGATGAAAGTATTGCTCATATATGGAGCAGTGCTACATTGTATGATAATGAGCAGCAAAAATTGCGGCAGCTGTGGTTTAAAAAATGGGTAATTCAAAATCCATCTGCCTGCTTATATAAATTATTTCATTTTCATAAAAATACAGGCGAAGGAAATCCTGAGATTGATTTGGTAATGAACCGTGCTGATAAATTATTTACCGTAAGCATAACAGGAATAGCGGTTAATTCATCTGCCCGTTTAATGCAATACATAGATTTACAAAACAATGACAGTACAACAATTGGTTTCTCCACTGAAAGAGAATACATATAAGGCACCGGTGTCTAAAAGCGAAAGCACACCTTTTTTAATTAAACTACTAAATTGGGAGTACTGGAGCTTTGGTGTTATTTATACACCCATTTATTTTTACTGGTTTTATTTATGCATCCGTGCCAGAAGTTTGTTTTTCTTTTCTGCTGCTAACCCAAGCATTGAAAATGGTGGCTTTTTGATGGAACGTAAAAGTGATATTTATAAGTTGATGCCACAGGTGTATTACCCTAAAACTTTTTTGGTAGAGCCGGGTTATTCGGTAACACTTATAGCTTCTTTAATACGAAACGCGTTATTTAATTTTCCGGTAATTGTAAAACCGGATATTGGTGGGAAAGGCCGGGGTGTAAAAAAAATTGACACTATACAGGAAGCTGCCCTCTACATCCACCAGTGTAATTTTCCCATGCTGGTGCAGGAATTTGTAGCGTATGAAATGGAAGCAGGTATTTTTTATTATCGTTATCCCTGGAAAGAGAAAGGAAATATTTCAGGTATTGTTGCTAAAGAATTTTTGACAGTAACAGGTGATGGTATGGCAACAATTGAACAATTGCTGCTGCAAAATCCCCGCTATGTTTTGCAATTGGGGGCTTTGCAAAAAATGACAGAAATTGATTTAAAAGTGATACTGAAATCCGGCGAAGAAAAAATATTAGTACCATTTGGTAATCATGCCCGTGGGGCAAAATTTATTGATGCGGCTGATAAAATTACCCCGGCTTTGGAAGATACAATTGATAATATTTGCAAACAGGTACCAGATTTCTATTATGGCCGGTTAGATATAAAATTTACCGACTGGAAAGATTTAAATGAAGGGAAAAACCTGAGCATTATAGAATTAAATGGTGCAGGCAGCGAACCAACACATATGTACGACCCATCCCATTCTTTATTTTTCGCCTGGAAAGAAATCATCCGGCACTGGAAAATACTTTGGCGCATCAGTACCTGGAATAAAAAAAATGAAAATAACACTTATCTGAGTTTTAAGCAGGGAATAAAAATGTTTAAAGAAAATAAAATAGTAGAAAAAAAATTGGATACAATGCTATAAAAATACCTGGTAAAACCAGGCATGAATTAAGCATCTGTTAATAAAGTTTCAGCAATAAGGCTTTTATTTCATTAAACCTTTTGCTGGGCAAAAAGTGGTTTTCTATTTTTGCTGTTTGATCTTCAAAAACAATTTTTTCTTTTTTTGCAGTTCCTGTAAGCATTTTATCGGTATAAGCCACATTGCTAAACGGAACTAATATATCTTTAGTACCATGCAAAAGGTAAACAGGGCATGTTATTTTTGAAAGCTCCGGTTTCAATACTACTAAATCGTTTTTTAAATACCATAACTCTTCATTAGAAGGCCGCCACGAACCTGGTATTAAATAATTCAATGGTGTTTTAAATATCACCGGCCTCCATTTTTCGGGTTTTTCTGCAGCAGGGTCTTGTGAGCCTGCAAGGATTATCAATGCTGAAATAATACCAGGATTATCAATAGCCAGCCTGCACACCAACGGACCGCCTAAAGAATGGCCAACCAAAAAAATGGGTTGCACATTTTTTATTTCCTTTAAAAAAGAGCTGATAATTACAGACTGTTGAGAAAGGTTCAATGCGTTCCCAAAATCGCTATGCCCAAAGCCCGGTCTGTCAATTGAAATAAGGCGATATTTACTTCGTAATGCTGAATCCATCAAATAATTACTAAATGCACTCCAACTTCCCGGTGTACCATGTACAAAAACGATAGTGGGTAAATTAGCGTTTCCTGTTTGAGCATAGTGCAGGTTATAGCCACTAACCCTACTATTATAAAAATATAATTGCACCCCGGCAGATTGAAATTTTTGAGTTGCTTTTTTATCCGAAATACGGAAGCTAAAGCAGCTCTGCATTGATAGAAGAAATATTAATAAACATAAAAAAATAAACAACTTAAGTGCAGATGTGATTTTTTGCAACAGATTACTAAATAAAATAAGCAGATTTATATTCTTCAAAGCAACTTTAGATTGTTCCTTTTAAATAAGTTTCATCTTCTGTAGGAACAGCGGCGCCACCGGCTTTTTCTAATGTAACAGAGAAAGAAGTAGCACCCGCAGGCATGTTAGTCATTTCAATAAACCTATCCCTTATAGCATCATTGATAATTCCAACGCTTACCGGCTTACCATCCACATTTGCCCATAATTGATAATCTCTTGCCTCATTTGATTTGGGTAAATGATGAATCATAATATATACTTTACCTGTTTTTTTATCCCAAAACATGGTGCAGCGGCAAATGGCATGATAGCCTACTCCATACATAGCTATCGGGGTGATTGCAGGGTCTTTTAAAATATTATAATCAGCCACAGGGAGTGAAACCGGGGCGTTATTATTACGGGCTACAAGCTCCTGCTGTTGTGCTTTATTTTTAGAATATAAAATGTAATTTAAAACGGCACTGGTGCCGAATAATAGTATAGCAGCTGCTGCTGCCGGCTTCAACCATCTATAACTGATTGTTTGTTGTTTATTGCTGCTGATAGGCACAACAGGTGCGTTTTTAAGAGAAATAATTCCACCCAAAATTTTATCATCAGTTACAGCATCCGGTAAAGAAGTATGGCGCATCATTTCATTTTCAAACTGAATTTCAAAATTGATGATGGCCTCATTTAATGCAGCATCTGTTTTTCTCAACTGCTCTAGCTCCGCCTTTTCTACAGGGGTACACAAACCCAGCACGTATAGCTCAATTATTCCCGACGATATGTAATCCTTATCACTCATTTATTTTATGCAAATTGTTTTCTTAATTCAATCAAAGCATTTCTTAATCTTGTTTTTACAGTGCCAACAGGAATATTCAGCACCTTGGCCACCTCTTCCTGTGTAAACCCATTGTAATAAGACAGTTCTAAAACATTCTTATAATCATCTCTCAGCAGGTGTACCTGTTTTCTTAGTCCAATCTGGTTAATATTGATAACCTGTGTATTACTTTCATCTAAATGATTAACGTAATTGTCTAAACTTTCGTTTTTTAACTGCGATTTATAATTTTTGGACCGTAGCGTGTTAATAGCACAGTTTCGGGTAACATTAAACAACCATGTAAACAGCCTTCCTTTTCCTGCATCATATTTGTCAATATTTTTCCAGGCCATTATAAAAGCTTCCTGTAACACATCAGCAGCAAC
>JAYVJU010000230.1:0-11309 GCA_043769035.1 Ferruginibacter sp. | reverse complement strand
GGCTGGTTACACCTGGCGCATGGCGTTCGTCATACTGCTGCTGGTTTGCGTTATGTATTATATATGTTTATGACAGATAAAAATGATCTTACAAAAATAATACATCAACCCGCAGGTTATTTTATTGCACCTGGAGGAATAGAAAGAGTAGGCGATGTTTCGAATGTAGTGTTTTGCAATGGCTGGATTGCTGATGATGACGGACAGGTATTCATTTATTATGCTTCATCCGATACCAGGATGCATGTAGCCACATCAACTATCGAACGCTTATTGGATTATGTTATCAACACACCCGAAGATGGATTGACTTCATCAGCATCGGCAGGTACAGTAAATAAAATTGCAGAAGATAATTTAGCCTACTTAAAAAAGCAACAACAAAAACAATTGCAGCCAAAATAGGGTATGAATTTAACAGATTACAAAACAGCAATGCAAACCGAACTGGAGGCAATTCTTTCTTTTTGGATGCAACATACAGTGGATGAAAAAAACGGTGGATTTGTAGGGCAGATAAACAGCAATAATGAAATTGTTATTGATGCTCCCAAAGGTTCGGTATTAAATGCCAGGATATTGTGGAGTTTTTCTGCAGCATATAATTTAACGGGTAATGAAGCGTATTTAAATTTTGCTACAAGGGCTTTTGATTATATCCGCAAATATTTTATCGACAGGGAGAATGGGGGTGTTTACTGGACTGTTGACTACAAAGGCAATCCTCTTGACACAAAAAAACAAATTTATGCATCGGCTTTTACCATTTATGCCTTTAGCGAATTTTATAAAGCCAGTAAAAATGCTGATGCCATACAGGCTGCAATTAACTTGTACGACACTATTATAAAATACAGCTACGATAAAAGCAAAGGTGGCTACATAGAAGCTTTTACAAAAGATTGGCAGGAGATCAATGATTTGCGGTTAAGCAATAAAGATGCGAATGAGAAAAAAACAATGAATACTCATTTACATGTGCTGGAGTCTTTTACCACTTTATACCAGGTTTGGGCTTACGAGCCGGTAAAACAAAAAACAGCAGCATTAATACAGGAGTTTTTAAAATACATTATCAACCCGGTAACTAAACACCAGCATTTATTTTTAGATGAAGATTGGCAGCCAAAATCCACAGCTGTTTCTTACGGGCATGATATTGAAGCTGCATGGTTGTTACAGGAAGCTGCGGAAGTAATTGAAGATAAAAATTTACTGGCAAAAGTTAAAAAGGCATCTGTAGAAATTACAGGTGCAGTTATCAACGGGTTAGATAACGACGGTGGTTTATGGTACGAATATGAACCTGCAACCAATCATTTAATAAAAGAAAAACACATGTGGCCACAGGCCGAAGCAATGGTGGGTTTTTTTAATGCCTGGCAAAATACAGGTGATACAATGTATTTAGACAGGTCGATGGCTTCGTGGCAATTTGTGCAGCAACATATACAGGATAAAAAAAATGGCGAATGGTTTTGGGGTGTAAAAGAAAATTACGAACCTATGCAGGAGGATAAAGTGGGCATCTGGAAATGCCCTTATCACAACAGCCGTGCTGCTATTGAGATAATAAAAAGAATTACGCTGCTTGAAAATAAAAATTAAAACCGATACAATGAAATACAGGATATATTTAGTGGTACTTATTTTTTTATGTGTTCAGTCTTTTGCCCAGCAAAAAAATAATTACGCTGCTAAAGTAGAGCAGCTGCTTAATAAAATGTCTTTAGAGGATAAGATTGGGCAGATGACACAGGTTACATTAGCCGTAATTGCAAAAGGTGGATGGGCTAACACAGATGGAACTATTGATGCCGCAGCTTTAAAGGACGCTGTTCAAAAGTATAGAGTAGGCTCTGTGCTAAATACAACCGCTCATGCATTTGATGTTGCCACCTGGCATAAGGTAATTAAAGAAATACAGGACGAAACTAAAAATACCGCTTTAAAAATCCCTATCATCTATGGCCTGGATGCTATACACGGTCAAACCTACACATTGAATTCAACTTTGTTTCCGCACAATTTAGCAATGGCAGCTACAAGGAATCCTGCATTGGTAAAAGCAGCAGCAAAAGTTACTGCAGCAGAATTAAGGGCATCCGGCACACGCTGGAATTTTGCACCTGTACTGGATTTAGGACGACAACCCTTGTGGAGCCGTTTTCCTGAAACCTATGGAGAAGATGTTTACATAGGTAAAGTAATGGGTGTAGCAGCAATACAGGGATACGAAGAAGACGGATTAAATAATTCAACAGCAGTAGCCAGTTGTATGAAACATTATTTGGGTTATTCTGCTTCACGTACAGGTAAAGACAGAACACCGATTTACATGCCCGAAATAGAAATGAGAGAATATTATTTACCCCAGTTCAGGGCTGCCGTTAAAGCAGGTTCATCATCCATCATGATCAATTCAAGCGATATTAATGGAGTACCTGTTCATGCAAGTAAAGCATTGCTTACAGATCTGTTGCGGAAAGAATTAGGTTTTGAAGGATTGATTGTTACCGATTGGGAAGACATTATCCGCCTGCATAGCATACACAAAGTTGCTGCTACTCCAAGGGCAGCAGTTGTAATGGCCATTAATGCAGGAATAGACATGAGCATGGTGCCGGGTGATTATTCATTTTTTGATCTGTTAAAAGAAGCAGTGGCAAAAAAAGATGTGCCCATAAGCAGGATTAATGATGCAGTGCGACGGATTTTAAAATTAAAATATAAAGTCGGCTTATTTGAAAATGCCTACGCAGAAGAAAATGCAACAGCAAATTTTGGGAAAGCAGCATATCAAACTCTTGCTTTGGATGCCGCACATGAAGCTATTACACTGGTAAAAAATAACAATAATATTTTACCCTTAGCAAAAGATAAAAAAGTTTTAGTAATGGGGCCAACAGCACAAAGTATTGCTGTGTTAAATGGTAGCTGGAGTTATACCTGGCAAGGTAACCAGGAAGAGTGGTATCCTAAAGGGAGCAAAACTTTTGTTGATGCCATTACTGATAAAATCGGCGCAGCCAATGTAATTGCTGTTGGTGGAAAAGGGTTTGATAATAAAGACAATTACGATGTTGAAAAATTAAAAGCCAATGCTGCTAACGCAGATGTGATTATTTTATGTTTGGGCGAAAACGCTTACGCAGAAAGCCCGGGAAACATTAGAGATTTGGCATTGCCCGAAGAACAGGTGATTTTAGCCAAAGCAGCTTTTGCCACAGGTAAAAAAGTAATATTGATTTTACAGGAAGGAAGGCCCCGTTTTATAACCAACATCGAGCCGCAGTGCGAAGCAATTGTATTGCCTTTCTGGAGTGGCAGAAAAACTGCAGAAGCAACAGCAGATGTTTTGTTTGGCGATTACAATCCCAATGGAATAATGCCATTCAGTTATCCAAAAAGTATGGGAGAGATAGTGATGTACGATTACAAAGGCACAGAAGAAAAAAGAGAAATTTTTAATGCAGATGTTTTGTGGAATGGATACGATCCCTTGTTTGCATTTGGATACGGGTTAAGCTATACCACATTTGCATATAATAATTTACAAATGAGTACAACTGCATTGAAAGGCGATCAAAAATTAACTGTTAGTGTTACAGTTACAAATACCGGTAAAAGAGATGGTAAGCATAGCGTGGAATTATATTCTAAAGACCTGTATGCAAGCATCGTTCCCAACAACAAGAGGTTAAGGGCATTTGAAAAAATAGATTTAAAAGCAGGAGAAAGTAAGCTGGTGAAATTTACTATTGATAGAAACGACCTGGCGTTTGTAAATGCACAATTAAAAACTATTACCGAACCCGGTGATTTTGAAGTGATGATTGGAACATTGGTTGGAAAATTTACATGGAATAATTAATTCAAAAAAGGTGATGAAATATTTTTTAAGTATTTTTTTTGCAGGATTAATAGCAACTGTTTCGGCACAAAAAGCAGGCTATTTAAAAATTGAAAATGGTATTATTGTTTATCCGGTAAATGTAGGTGCAAAAGCCGTACAGTTAAAAGTATGGGGCAGCAATATTATACAGGTTGTTTCTTCTCCCGTGCAACAACTAAAAGAAGATACCAGTTTTATTATTGCAGCTGCTAATAGCGCAAGCCAGCAATTTAATATACAGGATGCAGCAGCAACAGTAACGCTGAGTACACCATTGGTAAAAGCTGTTGTTTCAAAAACAACAGGGCTTATAAATTTTTATACAAAAGATGGCAAGCTGATCACAGGTGAAAAAACAAAATCATTTGAAAAGGTTCAGTTAGAAAAATCATCTTCTTATAAAATTACACAGCAATTTGCTTCTCCTGCAAACGAAGCATTGTATGGCCTGGGGCAACATGCACAGGGCATAATGAATCAAAAAGGCAGTAACCTTACTTTGTATCAGAACAACAGCGAAGTATTTATTCCTTATCTGATATCCAATAAAAATTATGGCATTCTCTGGGATAATTATTCAATTACAGATTTTGGTGATGGCAGAAGTTTTGCCGACATGAATAGCATTAAATTATTCGATCAAAATGAAAAAGCCGGTGGTTTAACTGCGACCTACTCCTCCAAAAAAGAAGCATCAAAAATATTTGTACAGCAGAGTGAGAATGTAATTGACTATGCCGACCTGCAATCAATGCCTAATCTGCCCACTTCCTTTAAAATGGAAGATGGCAAAGCGATCTATGAAGGTTTTTTACAGGGCAATACAAGCGGTGAACATACATTAAGATTATGGGCCGGTGGCTATTTAAAATTATGGCTTGATGGAAAATTGGTATTGGACAGGTGGAGACAATGCTGGAACCCCTTTACAGCTTTTGTGCCGGTGCAATTATCTGGCAATAAAAAAACAGCTTTTAAAATGGAATGGATACCTGATGGCGGCGAGTCTTTTTTATCCTGTAAAATAACCACACCGGCATCTGCAATACAAAAAAACTTATACCAGTTTACATCCGAAGCAGGCGATAATATCAGTTACTATTTTGTGTATGGAAAAACTTACGATGATATTATAGGCGGTTACAGAACACTTACCGGCAAAGCACCTGTTGTACCCAAATGGGTAATGGGTTTTTGGCAAAGCAGGGAGCGTTACAAAACACAGGATGAAATTTTATCTACTGTAAAAACATTTCGTGAAAAAAATATTCCGCTGGATAATATTGTAATGGATTGGCAATACTGGAAAATAAATGAATGGGGCAGCCAGCAGTTTGATGCCGACCGTTTCAGCAATCCCGATTCGATGATAGAGGTATTGCACAATAAATATCATACAAAATTTATGATCTCAGTTTGGCCAAAGTTTTATAAAGGCATTCCCAATTTTGATTTGATGTATAAGCAGGGCTTTCTATTAAACAAAAATGCAGACGAAAACAGGAAGGACTGGCTGGGCTATGTATCTACATTTTACGATGTACATAATCCTGCTGCCAGAAAACAGTTTTGGGAATTGCTGAAAGATAACCAATACAAAAAAAAGATTGATGCCTGGTGGATGGATGCACCCGAGCCGGATGTACACTCCAATGTTTCTATTGCCAAACGTAAAGACTTGTTTTATCCCAATGCAATGGGTTCGGCAGTAAAATATTTCAACAGTTATCCTTTGCTTAATTCGCAGGGTATTTACGAAGGGCAAAGGGCAATGAATGATAATAAAAGAGTTTTCATTTTAACAAGGTCGGGCTTTGCAGGTATTCAGCGTTACGGTTCTGCAGTGTGGAGTGGCGATATTGGATCTACATGGGCAGAGATGAAAGATCAGGTTGCAGCAGGTGTAAATTTTTCCATGTCGGGCATTCCTTACTGGACATTTGATGTTGGAGGTTTTGCAGTTGAAAACCGTTATGTTCAGGGAAATGATAAAGACGAATGGAAAGAGTTACAGGCAAGATGGTACCAGTTCGGCAGCTTTCTTCCCATGTTCAGGGCACATGGACAGTTTCCTTACAGGGAGCCATTTAATATTGCAGGAGAAAATGAAGAAACTTTTAAAGCAATGAAAACCGCCATTGAAATGCGGTATAAATTGTTACCTCATTTATATTCCCTGGCAGCAGATGTACATTATAATAACGGAACAATTTTAAGAGGGATGATGATGGATTTTCCTTTGGATAAAAAAGCAGAGAACATCAACGACCAGTTTATGTGTGGCAATTCTTTATTAGTTAATCCTGTTTACAATTTTAAACAACGCAATAGAAGTGTGTATTTGCCTGCCGGAACAAACTGGTATAATTTTTATACAAATAAAATGTATGGCGGCGGCCAAACTGTTTTGGCAGATGCTCCCATCAGCAATATCCCGGTTTTTGTAAAAGAGGGTTCAATAATTATTACAGGCCCGGTAATACAGTACAGTACCGAAAAGCCTGCCGATAGTTTAACTGTAACTGTTTACGGAAAAAAAGATGCATCATTTGTGCTGTACGAAGATGAGAATGAAAATTACAATTATGAAAATGGCAAATCGGCCACCATTAAAATTTTATACAGCGCAAAATCAAACAGTATTATAATTGAAGAAAGAAAAGGGAGTTTTGAAGGGATGTTATCAACACGGAATTTCAAAATAATATTGGTAGATAAAAAGACTTCGGTATCAACAGAAAAATTTATACAATACAACGGAAGCAAAATCAATGTTTCCTTATCTAAATAAAATATTAATAAAATTAAGATGAAACAATTACAGGCTTTTTTATTTGCATCAATAGTAATGATAGCAATTTCTTGTGGCGATAAACCTAATACAGGTGGTGGCACAGGTGGTGGTACCGGCGGCGGAGGAGGTGGCGGCAACGTTACACCCACCGATCCGGCAACGGCCAGCACTATTGGCTTTTTTATGAATGAATGGGCAGCTAAAACATTTACTGCGCCAGCAGCAGTTGATGTGGCCAAACCAGCAGCAAGCGCCACATCTTTTGTAACAATAGATGCAGGCACGGTGCTTACAAAAATTCCATCTACTTACAATACGCACAATGCAAACAGCTGGATGACGCAGATGGTAACAGAAGCACCGTTGATGACGCATCTTACAAATCTAAAACCTAATGTGGTGCGTTTTCCCGGCGGCAGCATAAGCGATGTGTATTTTTGGAACAAACCTTTTAATACTCCTCCGGCAGATGCGCCTGTACAATTGCTGGATGCAAACGGCGTAGCATCGGCAGCGGGTTACTGGGGTGGACAAACAAACGACAGCTGGACTATTTCGTTAAACAGTTATTATACCATGCTGCAGCAAACCGCCAGCCAGGGAATGATAACAGTGAACTATGGTTATGCCCGTTATGGTACAGCCACCAACCCTGTTGCACAAGCGGCACATCTGGCAGCCGATTGGGTACGTTTTGATAATGGTAGAACCAAATACTGGGAAATTGGTAATGAATGTAACGGCACATGGGAAGCTGGTTACAGAATTAATACTGCAAATAACAAAGATGGTCAGCCTGGGATTATTACCGGTACTTTATATGGCCAGCATGTAAAAGTTTTTATCGATTCTATGCGTAAAGCCGCACAGGAAATTGGTAAAACAATTTACATCGGCAGTTATATTCTGGAAGCACAACCTGCCGCATGGCAAACAGCAACAGACCAGTCATGGAATGCAGGAGTATTACCACAGGTAAACAGCGCCACAGATTTTTACATCATTCACAGTTATTATACACCTTATCAAACCAATGCAACCGCATCGGAAATTTTAGCAACAGCAACGGACAATACCGGTGCCATGATGAATTTTTATAAAAACGGTATAAATACTGCTGGCAATATTACCAAACCTGTTGCACTTACCGAATACAATATCACATCGCAGGGTTCTAAACAACAGGTATCGTTTATAAATGGTATGCATGCATTAATTACAATGGCCGAAGCAGTAAAAAATAATTATGGCCTTGCCTGCCGCTGGGATTTAAGCAACAGTTGGGACAATGGTAACGACCACGGTCTTTTTAACAGCGGCAACGAACCCGGTGTGGTAAAATGGAATCCACGGCCGGCATTTTATTACATGTACTATTTTCAAAAATATATGGGCGACAGGATGTTAAAATCATCAACCATTGGTGGGGTGCTGGCTTATGCATCATCATTTACAAGCGGAGAAAAAGGGGTAATACTGGTTAACAAAAGTACATTAGCCGAAACTGTAAATATCAGCTTACAAAATGCAACTGCAGGAACAAAATTTTATTGGTACACACTTACTGGCGGTAGCGATAATGGAGAATTTTCTTCAAAAGTATTTGTGAATGGAGAGGGCCCCACAGAACCCACCGGCGGCCCATCGGCAACTTACACCACTATTAAAGCCAGCAGTGCCCTAACAAGTGGAGGTATTACTGTTTCGTTGCCTGCACGTTCGGCAGTGTATTTAGTAATAGATAAGTAACCATTTTTTTAGGCAAATAGTATATAGTAAAACTGGGAATTTAATTTAGAGTTTATTTTTTTGCAACACCTGGCTTTTGAGATAAAATTATTTTGTATGAATAAAAAGATGCAGATTGTTATGCTGCTGCTTATTACTGTTTGTAATGTACTGGCACAATCAAAAGAGTACAAGGTATTATCTCCCAATAAGATTGTTGAAATAACTGTAACTGCTGCTGATAAAATTGAATGGGCGGTAAAGCACCAGCAAACAACAGTAACATTACCTGCAACTTTATCTATGCATGCTTTGGGTAATACAATATTTGATCAAACTGTAAAGGTTATTGCTGCAAAAACAAATACAGTAAACGAAAAAATAAAAACGATTGCTTACAAAAAGGATTGGGTAGATAATAATTATAACGAGTTAGTGATAACCTGCAAAGGGGGTTATGGAATTATTTTTAGAGCTTATGATAATACTGCAGCCTATCGTTTTTTTACAACTAGTAAAGATTCTTTATTAATTAGTAACGAGCAGGCAGGGCTTAATCTTACTGCTGCAGATACCATGCTGCTGCCTCATGTAAGCGATGTACGTGGCGGAGAAAAATATACTTGCTCTTTCGAAGAATTTTATACCCAAACTACGGTTTCAAATTTTAATGCCGATACATTGGCGTATTTGCCCATGCTGGTAAAACTGCAAGACAATAAAAAGGCTGTTTTTTTAGAAACAGATGTACAGGATTACCCGGAAATGTTTATACAAAAAAGTAAAACTATTGCCAACGCAGTGGAGGCAACATTTGCCAATTATCCTGCACAGGAAAAATTGGGTGGCTTTAATAATATTAACTACATGGTTACAAAGCGTGAAAACTATTTGGCTAAAACAACAGGTAACAGAATGTTTCCCTGGCGGGCATTGGTTATTAGCCAGCAGGATAAAGAATTATTGAATTGCGATATTGTGTATCAACTTGCTGAAAAAAATAAAATAGTAAATACAAGTTGGATAAAACCCGGTAAAGTTGCCTGGGATTGGTGGAACGACTGGAATATTAGTCATGTAGATTTTAAGGCAGGGATTAATACACCTACTTACAAATATTATATCGACTTTGCTGCAAAAAATAACATTGAATATATTGTATTGGACGAAGGCTGGAGCGATGATTGGGACTTGAATAAACTAAGCGATAAAATTAACTTAAAAGAATTGATTGCTTATGGCAAACAAAAAAAAGTAGATTTAATTTTATGGAGTACCTGGTATGCTTTAGCACAGGATATTGAAGGCTTGTGCAGTAAATATGCAGCAATGGGTATTAAAGGTTTTAAGATAGATTTTTTAGACAGGAATGATCAAAAGATAATTGCATCTACTTACAAAATGGCTGCTATTGCTGCAAAATATCAATTACTGTTAGATTTTCATGGTATGTTTCCACCACAGGGCATAAATGTAACTTACCCTAATGTTATAAATTTTGAAGGGGTACGTGGAATGGAATGGAGTAAATGGAGTGCCGATGAAAAAGTACCGCAACACGAAGTAACCTTGCCTTTCATTCGCATGATGGCCGGGCCAATGGATTACACACCCGGTGCTATGCGTAATGTAACAAAAGGCAATGCAAAACCAAGCCAGAGTTTACCAGTTAGCCAGGGCACACGCTGTCATCAATTAGCTATGTATATTTTGTATGATGGTGCTTTGCAAATGCTTGCCGATAACCCAACCGTTTATTATAAAGAACAGGAGTGTACAGATTTAATCGCTTCTATACCTACAGTGTTTAATGAAACCATTGCATTAGACAGTAAACTTGCCGAATATGTTTGCATTGCAAAAAAAACAAACAATGTTTGGTATGTGGGTGGTTTAAATAACTGGACGGAAAGAGAATTGAGTATTGACTTTTCTTTTTTAACCGCAGGTAAACATACCATACAAATTTTTAAAGATGGTATTAATGCAGATAAAGATGCAACAGATTATAAAGTAGAAAAATTGGAGATTACAAATGCTGATAAATTGAAAATGAAAATGGCCTCGGGTGGGGGATTTATAATGGTTATTAATTAAGGCTGTTAGTTAGGTATTAAAAATACTTTGGTCAAGATTTATAAATAATTGAAAATGTAACTCAAGTTGATAAAAGATGCGGTACTGTTACGGATTTGCATTTTTATATGCGGTTAAAAAATTATAATATTAATTTGATCAAGATAAAATTTTGCTGACTTATAGCCTTAAAATTTTTATATGCAAACAAGAAAACAATTCCTTGCTACTACCACACTTTTTGCTGCCGGTAGTTTATTATTTCCTTCTGTAGTTAGTGCCGGTGCAAAAAAAATTACTAATGCCGGGGTGCAATTATACACTTTTAGAAACGAGATGGCTGCCGATGCTTTGGGTACGTTAAAAAAGATTGCTGCTTTGGGTATTAAACAAATAGAATCTGCAAAAAGCAGTAAAGGTCATTACTATGGCTTAACACCTAAAGAAATGAAACAGGCCTGTGCTGATTTAGGAATGACACTACGCAGCGGCCATGTGCATATTGATGATAAATGGAAACAAACCATGGATGATGCTGCCGAAAGCGGGCAGGAGTATTTAATTTGTAGTACTATGCCAACCGAAGGGCAAACAACTGACAACTACAAAAGGGTAGCAGAAACTTTTAACAAAGCCGGAGAGGAGTGTAAAAAGCTGGGTTTAAAATTTGGTTACCACAATCATGAGTATGAATTTGCCAGCCACGATGGAAAAGTATTGTATGATGTGTTGCTTGATAATACACAAGCCGATGTAGTAAATATGGAAATGGATTTAGGTTGGGTAATTGTTGCTGGTAAAAATCCGTTGGATTAT
>JAYVJU010000229.1:0-2536 GCA_043769035.1 Ferruginibacter sp. | reverse complement strand
AATATCTGACCAGCTAAAAAATACAATCTCCAAAATAAACATCGCAAAATAACAGGTAATAAAAAACCGTCTCATTTATTAATGAAACGGCCTCTTTTTATTTAGTTGAAATTATTTTATTAACGCAGTTTATGCAGGTACTCATTATCCATAAACTGTTTCCTGATATCTTTTAAGTCACGTAAAATACTTGCATCTACCAACTGGCCTTTTGTTTCTAAAGTAAAGCCGCCAATCAGTTCATCTTTAACTGCAGTTTCAATTTCGAAACTTTGATTGGGCAATGCATTTTTAATATTAATCATTATCACGCTCTTCAGTTCATCACTTAAAGGAGATGCGGTGGTGATCTTAACTTTTTGAATATTACGCAGTAAATTAAACTGGTCGATATAGGCATTTACAATTTCATGCAGATTACTTTCCCTGGTTTTTTTAACCAGTAACACAATAAATGCAGCTGTTAAAGGTGTAACCCTGCCATTGGTAATAGCTTCTATAATGGCTTGTTTTTTATCAGATTTAATGATAGGGCTTGTTAAAACAGCAACAAAATCAGCATTGCTTTTGCAAATGCTGCTAAGCCATTTCATATCATTATATACAGCATCAACCTGGTTTTGCTCTGTTGCCAGGTCCAGTAAACTTTTTGCGTATCTTCCTGCTAAACGTGGATTGTTCATAATATTAATTCAGTTTCACTTCGTTTGCCAGTGTTTTAATATAATTCTCATACTCAGCTTTATTGCTTAATTCTTTACGCAATACTTTTTCGCTGGTTTCAATTACCAAGTTACCAATCTGGTTTTTCAAATCAGTTAACGCAGCCATTTTTTGCTGGTGAATAGTTGCCTGAGCATCAGCAATAATTTTTGAAGCCTGAAATTTAGCTTCATCTTTGGCTTCGTTTACAATCTTGTCTTTTATTTCCTTGGCTTCTTTAAGTAATTGCGCTCTTTCTTCCCTGGCTCTTACCAATAAAGCTTCGTTATCGTTTTTAAGCTGCGCCATTTCATTCTTCACTTTTTCAGCAGTAGCTAAAGATTCAGTAATAGAATTTTCACGGTCTGTCAATCCTTTTACAATAGCAGGCCATGCAAATTTTTTAAGGATGAAAAACACAATAAGGAAGGCTAAAAGCGTCCAAAAAAGCAAACCGAATTCTGGTATTAAAAACATAGTGTTATTTATTATGGCTGTTTACTGCTGGTTTGTTTAAAATAAAATCTGGCAGTACAAAAGCCGGTATTAAAATCAGTGTTAAAAATTCTGCATCCTCGGCCCTGTGCGTTGGATGCAGAAAAGATTGTTGCAGCGATTATGATTACATAATCATTGCTAAAAGGCCCACGATAATGGCAAAAAGAGCAGCACCTTCTACAAGAGCCGCAGCCAGGATCATGTTTGAACGGATATCGTTACCGGCTTCTGGCTGACGTGCAATACCTTCTACCGCACCTTTACCAATTTGTCCGATACCAATACCAGCGCCCATTGCAGCAAGACCAGCACCTACGGCACCACCTGCGTTTGCAATACCTTCCAGTAAAATTGTTCCTAAGTTCATGTTACCTGTTTTATGTTAATTAATGATTCTGTATTAATGAGCAGTTGTGGCATGAGCATCATCGTGGCTGTGATCGCCTTCAATAGCCTGTCCTATCAATACTGCTGTAAGGTTAGTGAAAATGAACGCCTGTAAAAACGCCACCAGCACTTCTATAAAATAAATAAAAATGGTAAAAGGAATGGAAATTATAGTAGAACCATATCCGATTGCCGGTTTTATTTGCCCGAAAATAAATATCAATGAAATCAAACAAATAATGATGATGTGGCCTGCCACCATGTTGGCAAACAAACGGATGATCAATGAGAATGGTTTTAAAAACAAACTCATAAACTCAACCGGTACTAAAATAAATTTAACCCAGCCAGGTACTCCCGGAGGATTAAAAATATGCAACCAGAAATGTTTATTGCTGCTTGCCAGCATTACTATAAAAGAAATAACACCTAGCACAACTGTAAAAGCAATATTGCCGGTTACATTGGCCGTGCCGGGTATTAACCCAAAAATATTATTGATTAAAATAAAGAAGAATACTGTTAACAGGTAAGGTAAATACCTGCCCGCTTTATAACCTAAATAAGGCTTAGCCACTTCATCTCTTATAAAAGTGATTACCGGTTCTATCAGGCTTTGCATTCCTTTTGGTGCCGAAGTAACCCCTTGCCCTGTTTTATATTTTTTAGCTATTGATGTCATTATCCAAACCAATAATGAAAGGGCAAGTATCATTTGCACCACATTACGGGTTAAAGAAAAATCGTACACTTTTACAGTAGGGTCTGTTGCAACTACTTTGCCTTCAACCAGGTTATAACCATCCACTTCGTGGTGGCCATGCTCAAATTTAGAAGACATGAACATTGAAAACCCTTTTTGCGGAGAGTATAAAATAACGGGCAATGGTAAAGAAACAGGATGTTTGCTGCCATCTTCATGAATCATATCAAAAAAGTGAAAGTCGTG
>JAYVJU010000228.1:0-3903 GCA_043769035.1 Ferruginibacter sp. | reverse complement strand
ACTGGATAAAAATTATTTTTATGCTTTAAGCTGGACAATTGCAGAACTGGGTAAATTAAAAGACAGCGGGCTTGGCGTTATTGCCATTAAAGAAGCATTACAGCAAACAGGTACAGTAAGCGATACTGCAGCTTATAATAAAGCCTACCAGATATTGGGTAAAAAACAGGTAAAGGTTCAGCAAATTTTAGATGCCGCTGAAAAAGTATGCAAAACTTATTTTACTGAAAACAACCTGGAGCATTTAGTTGTGAGTGTTGCTAAAGCCAAATAATTTTACCAGCTGTTTAAAAAAAGGTTTATTTACTAAAATTAAAGCCGCTGGTTTTATGAGCCCGAGTCCACACACAAACCATATTTCTGGCAGATAATACGAAAGTGCCATGAAAAACTAAAGCTGGTGGTATCAAAACTTCATTCTCTGTATCCTTACTGCATTAAGAATTGCAAGTAAAGCTACACCAACATCTGCAAATACAGCTTCCCACATGGTGGCAAGGCCACCGGCCCCTAATACCAATACAATTGCTTTTACTGCAAAGGCAAGTATGATATTTTGCCAAACAATTTTCTTTGTTTGCTTACCTATGTTAATTGCCATTGCAATCCTGCTGGGCTTATCATCCTGTATGACTACATCGGCAGTTTCAATAGTGGCATCACTTCCTAAACCACCCATAGCAATCCCTACATTGCTTAATGCTACTACTGGTGCATCGTTTACGCCATCGCCTACAAAGGCTACGGTTTCGTTTCGGCCTTTTATTTCTTTTACTTTATTTACTTTATCC
Source organism: Ferruginibacter sp. (assembly GCA_043769035.1). Lineage (GTDB taxonomy): Bacteria > Bacteroidota > Bacteroidia > Chitinophagales > Chitinophagaceae > Ferruginibacter. The sequence goes on along the minus strand of JAYVJU010000228.1, from coordinate 3,112 downwards.
TCTGGCAATAAATCTCCGAAGGCATTATCAATGCCTAATTTTTCTGCAACAAATTTTACTACGTTTGTTTTGTCGCCGCTTAGCATAGTGGTTTTTACATTCATGCTGTGCAGTTTGTTTACTGCATCTTGTGCATCTTCTTTTATACTGTCTGCAATGGTGAGATAGCCTGCAAATTTTTTATCGTAAGCAATGGCAATTAAAGTGTAAACAATTGTGTTAGGGTCAATGTCGTATTTGATGGAAAATTTATCCATCAATTTAAAATTGCCAACCAATAATTCTTTGCCGCCTGCCTGTCCGGTAGGCAGGTTTACTTCAGCTTTTAAGCCATGCCCTGCAATTTCTTCTACGTTGTTTAATTTTATTTCAGTGTTGATATTACCAACATACTGATGAATAGCAGTTGCAACAGGATGTGTGCTTTGGCTTTCCAACGCATTTACCATTTGCAGTATTTCATCTTTATTAAATTCAGGTTTTATCACAACTTCCTGCACTTTAAAAACACCTTCGGTCATAGTGCCGGTTTTATCCATTACTACATTCTGAATATTGGCAATGATGTCTAAAAAGTTACTGCCTTTAAATAGTATTCCATTCTTGCTTGCTGCACCAATGCCGCCAAAATATCCTAACGGAATGGAAATAACCAATACACAAGGGCAACTGATAACTAAGAAAACCAAAGCTCTGTACAACCATTGGCTAAACACATAATTTTCTACAAACAACATTGGCACTATACAAATAAGTACTGCCAATAAAACAACAATTGGTGTATAGATTTTTGCAAACTTGCGAATGAATAATTCAGTGGGTGCTTTTTGAGCAGTAGCATTTTGCACCATTTCTAAAATCTTGCTTAACTTACTATCTGTGTAAGCAGTAGTAACTTTTATCTGTGCAACGGTGTTTAAGTTTATCATTCCTGCTAACACGGTTTCGCCTTTTATTTTGGTGTCGGGCTTGCTTTCGCCTGTGAGTGCTGCGGTGTTGAATGATGCCGTTTCGGAAATCAACTCTCCATCCAATCCTAATTTTTCTCCTGATTTTAATTGTATAATATCGCCAATTTTTGCAGCTTCTGCTTTGATTACTTTTGGCTGGTTGTTTTCTAAAATTGTTACTTCATCAGGTCGCTGGTCAAGCAATGTTTTGATGTTTGCTTTTGCTCTTTTTACTGCCAATGTTTGAAACACTTCACCAATGGCGTAGAATAACATTACTGCCACACCTTCGGGATATTCGCCAATGGCAAATGCTCCTATGGTTGCAATAGACATCAGTAAAAATTCAGAGAATATTTCGCCTTTGGTAATGCTTTCAAATGCTTCTTTCATTACAGGAAAACCTACAGGTAAATATGCCACTGCGTACCATGCAATGCGTACCCAACCTGTGAACCATGTTTGTGTTATCCAATTATCAAATGCTATTGCAACAAGTAATAAAACAAAACTGACGATTGCAGGTAGAAACATTTGTAACGTTGTCTGGTTGCTACCTGAATGGTCATGTCCGTCTCCTTCTTCATGGTCGTGGTCGTGTCCATCATCATGGCTATGGCCTTCTTTTAATAAGCCTGATGCACCAGCCTTCTTATAAATTTTTTCTTCCTGTGTGCAACAAGTCATTTTACCCTGTGCATCGTAAGTATGTTTATGATTTGGGTCTTTGTTTATCATTTTTTTTCTTTTGAATTTGATAATAAAAAAAGGTTGCAGACGTTTCCATCTGTAACCTTCTATTTAAGATGTGTACTTTTTATTAAGCCCTGAATGCACTTACCATACCTAAAACTGATGCAAGCATTACTACACACTTCCAGCAATTGAGTCTGTTCATTTTCATGTTTGTTTAATTTATGAATGTAAAAGTACATACTGTGTTGTTTTAAAACTGTTAATCTTCGTGTCCTTCTGTATTGGTCATTTTTGCTGAAACAAAGAATGCACCTTTCACTACAATTTTAGCACCTTTTGGAATTTCTTTAATGAGTGTTATCTCTGTATAGCCAACATCCGCTGTTCCTTTGGCTACAGGAATCCTTTCAAATGCAGTTCCTTTTGCTTCACCTGCATGGGCAACACTATCTTTTTTATTTTCGGTAAGTACAAAAATATAATCCTGTCCATCTACCCGTACAATGGCTTCATTAGGTACGGCCGGTACAGTTGTTTGGTCTAAACTGACAACAGCAGTAACATTCATGCCATCAATTAAACCTGTTTTATCTCCTTTTACCATTGCATGCACTGTAACCGCTTTACTTTCGCCTTCAAAAGATGAACCCAATGAAAATATCTGTGCATCATATTCCCTGCCGGGGTTATTGGTAATGGTAAAGTGAATGGTTTGGTTATTTTTCAATTTGGGTAAATCTTTTTCATACACAAATAAGTCAAGATGTAACTGGCTGTTATCAACTACTTCTGCCACTGCCGTTGTAACATCTACATAGCTTCCCATCTTTACATTTACATTACTTACCACCCCACTGATAGGGCTTGTTACAGCCAGCACAGAAATTAATTTTCCATTGGAAAGCCTTGCAGGGTTTATGCCCATCAACTGTATTTGTTGAGCCAGTGTTGATTTCAGTGTTCGTAAACTTCTTAATTCTGTTTCTGCTGATTGCAGATTTTTTAATGCCCCGGCATTGCCTTCATTCAATTCCTTTTGTCTCTTTACTTCCAGTTCCGCAAAAGCTATTTTCGCATTCACACTCAGGTATTGGCTTTGTGCCTGTATAAATTCCGGGTTGGCAATGGTGGCAATAGTTTGTCCTTTTCTTACAATATTACCCGGCTGTACTAACAAAGATTTTATAACACCACTATAAATAGAATTTACACTGGCTTTATTTTGATTGGGGACTTTCAATACACCGTTTGTTTTGAGTGCGGCGGTTAATTGCTTTTCTTCAATGCCTCCTAATTCAATACCAATGCTTTTTATCTGTTCATCGCTTAGAACAGCCATGTTGGGATTTTCATGTTCATCCGTATGCCCTTCCTCGGTTTTGGCAACTTCGGTACTGGTTGTTTCGGCAGTGTTGTTTTTGCTTCCGCAGGAAACAAAGCTGGTGAAAATGATTGCTATTATTAAG
>JAYVJU010000227.1:0-5575 GCA_043769035.1 Ferruginibacter sp. | reverse complement strand
CCATAGTGTATGTTTAGTTTTTTTTTAGCCGGGCTTTTGTAATTCTTATGAACTTCATTGGCGTCGCACTCTTCAACAATATTTCTTTATTCAGCTTTTATTTCAGCGTAAGTTGGTTGTTGGTCAGCGACCAACAACGGCAAGTAGTTTGTCATTATTTTTCGTTAAATGATAATTTGAATTCTTGAATTGCTAAAGTGTCAGTTGCTCCTAAAGCATTTATAAAAGGTTGATTAAATTCATTATACAATGTTGCGGATAAAGATTCGTAATTGCCAGAAGACATATTTCTTCTTAATAGCTTGTAAGAAAAAAGAGAGATTTTTAAATTAGTAAAATCCCCATACCCAACCCTTGTCTCATTCACAGCATATCCTATCCCGGGTATTGGGGTAATTTTTTCTGGAAAAAGCATAATACCTGAAGGTATTAAAAGGATAGACACTAAATAAGCAGGCGAGGTAAATAAAAATTGATTTCCATTTAAGTTAACACCGTACTTCGAAGTTGAAGAACCAAAAATGACAGTATCTTTTGACGGAAATGCCATTTTAGTTGATGGGTCTATTAGTTGATTTTGTAGATTAAAAATAGTTGCTTGACTTATAAAACGGTCAATAGTTGGTTTGTCAAAAATTTCAATTTTATTAATAAAAAGCCGTACATCTGTTGATGCAGTTATTTTTGAAAGATATAAGTCTTGAGGGAAATCAATTGTCTCTTTTTTGCAAGAAATGCACATAGCAATAGTTAGAAATGCAAAAAGTAGTTTCATGTTTTTTTGTTTAATTTATTTGGGTGCCGGGTTAATATCCTAATACAAACAAATATAGTAAAATAATATTTTGACGGCTAAAAATTAAGACTGCAATTCAGCCAGCCGCCGTCAATACTTACATCCGGGTATTTTTTATAAAAATTAATCGCCGGTTCATTCCAGTCAAGCACCTGCCAGGCCATGCCGCTGTATTTTTTTTCTTTACACTCTTCAATAAGTTTATCAAATAATAATTTACCAATGCCATGCCCCCGCATTTTATCCGAAACTAAAAAATCTTCCAGGTAAAGGCGTTGTCCCTTCCAGGTGCTGTAACGAATATACCAGAGTGCAAAGCCTTCCACCTTGCCGTCCAGTTCGGCAACATATGCCCACCAAATGGGGTTTTCGCCAAATCCGCTCTCTACAAAATGTTCAAAGCTTACCGTTACTGCATCTGGCTCTTTTTCATACACCGCCAGTTCATGAATGAGTTCCATCATCCTGGCACAATCTTCTTTTACAGCTTTTCTTATTATAGCCCCCTCCAAACCTCCTCCGCCAGCTGGAGGAGAGGCTTTCGAAGACTCTGGTGAATTAAAATGTTTTTCTGAATTTGTAATGTTATTCTCCTGCATAAATAAAAGTTCTTTAAATAATTATTCTCTTTCAAGCCCCTCCTTCGGAGGGGTTGGGGAGGCTTTGTTCTAAATCCATTAAAATATCCTGCACATTTTCTATGCCCACACTCATTCTAATCAGTCCATCGGTAATGCCATACAATTCCCTTTTTTCTTTAGGTACACTAAAATGCGTCATGCTTACAGGATGGCATAATAAAGTATCGCAGGTACCAAGCGATACAGCACGGATGCACATTTGTAATTTATCAATACATTTTTTTGCAGCTTCAAGTCCATCCTTCATTTCGAAACTTAACATGGCGCCGGGGTGGCGCATTTGTTTTGCTGCAGTAGCATAATCCGGGTGAGAGGGTAAGCCTAAATAATTCACTTTGCTAATTGCAGGATGTGCTTCTAAAAAACCGGCTACTTCCATGGCATTGTGGCAATGGCGTTCCATACGCACTTCTAAAGTTTTCATTCCCATAGTTAATAAAAATGCATCAAAGGAATTGCTGTTGCCTCCCAGCAAGCGGTGTACTTTGGTAACATGTCCATTCATCTTTTCCAGGTCTTTGCCCAGCAATACGCCACCAATTGCAGTGCCATGCCCGTTTAAAAATTTGGTGGTGCTGTGAAAAATATAATCTACCCCGTACCTAAAAGGTTGTTGCAGATAAGGTGTGGCAAAAGTATTATCGCAGCTTACCAATAAGTGATGTTGCTTTGCCAGTTTGGTCAGCTCTTCAATATCCACACAGTTTAAAGTGGGGTTGGCAGGCGTTTCCAGGTGCAACAATTTTATTTTGTCATCAGCTTTCATCAACGCTTCGGCAGCAGTAATATCTCTCAGGTCGGCAATAATTACTTCAATACCTAATGGTGGTAATACTTTTTCCAACAATTCCTGTGAGCCGCCGTACAAAGAAAAATGAGTGAGTATTTTATCGCCGCTTTTTACATTGCTGATCATTAATGTACTTAACGCAGCCATACCGCTGGCATGTAAAATGGCTTTTAGCTGTAAAGGTTTCCCTGCTTCATCTGTAACACCAAAACTTTCCAATGCTGCAATTTTTTCTTCTGCTTCGGCAATAGTTGGGTTGCCCCAGCGGCTGTAAATAAAACCTTTTTCCTCGCCGCTGAATCTTCTCATACCCTGTTCGGCTTCATCAAATACATAAGTGCTGCTGGCGTAAATAGGTGTAAGGTGGGCATAGTTGGGGTCATCGGTATGTCCTGCATGAATAGCTAATGAACTGAATCCGGTCAATGCAATTTTTTTATCGGGCATATAAAAGTTTAAAGGTTTAAAAGTTTAAAGTTTGTGATAATCCAATCACTAACTTTGTTACAATCATCAAAAGTAAAACTAAAATGAAAGAACTGCTGCAACAATATGCCGACTATAATACATGGGCCAACAAGGTTTTGTTCGACAGGATCGGTAAATTAAGTGAGGAACAATTGCACCAGGAAATTGCCAGCAGTTTTTCATCGGTATATAAAACTATGGTGCATATGTGGCAGGCCGAAGATATATGGTGGCAAAGGCTTAAACTGGTGGAAAATATTACTGCATTAAGCGAAACTTTTAAAGGCGATTTTAATGAATTAACTGCGGGGCTGGCCAGGCAAAGCGCCATGTGGAAACAATGGGTGGATAATGCAACAGAACCCCAGCTTACACATGTATTTGCTTATGTAAGAAATAAGGAACAGCATAAAATAAAAGTGCAGGATATGCTGCTGCACCTGTTTAACCATGCCACTTTTCACCGGGGGCAGCTGGTAACTTTATTAAGGCAATTGGGGCAGGTAGATAAAATACCTTCTACTGATTTTTCAACTTACTGCCGGCTTAAAAAATAAAAAAGCCACATTTTTTAATGCAGCTTTTAATTATTTAACAGAAAGGAAAATCTAATTATGGTCAATCATTTTTAAAATTATCCCGTAAGAAGCATCGGTAAAAGTACCATTGGCATTGCCTTTATTCCAGTATAAAAAATTACGGTACACCAGGCCAATACCTTTTGCATATTTTTCTTCGCTAAAAGTTTTGTCTATTGCAGTCTGCTGATCTATCTGGGCAACTTTTATGGTGCTGTCAATAGTAAGTGTGCCAACTTTGGCTGTTACATTTATGCTGTCGTAAGTATAATCCCAGTCGTCTAAATATTTAAGGTTAGAGCTGAGTGAAGTAGTATTGATATAAGAATTACCCTTCCAGCTGTTATCCTGTTTTATGGCGCTGCGTAATTTTATATAGCGCAGGTTATTTTCAATAAACTCTATACTTGTTTCGCCGGGCACTACCATAAAAGTATTATCGGCAACCCATGCTGCTGTCGGTGTACTGCGGATAAACCTGATGATGCGGTAAGCCGGCCTGCCAAGTGCATCGGTTATTTGTGCGTCAACCACATGCTTTACCTGGTAACTTTTTACAACCGCCGAAACGCCAAAGTTGGTGTAATACACAATTGAGTCTAAACTGTAAGTAATATACTTACCTACGGTTAAAGGATAGTAATCACTTAAAGGCGGGGTTACAAAATCTTCAGTACTTTTTTTACAGGCACTAAAAATTAACAGGGAAGCAATTATTGTAAAAAGAAATGATCTTCTCATAAGTTGTAAATTACAAATATAGATGCTATTAAAGGCCAAAAGGCTGCTCACTGCGTTGAATTACCCCGCCACCAATTACATCATCACCCTCATAAAAAACAGCACTCTGGCCAGGGGCAACACCTTTTACATCGCTATAAAAACGCACATTTATACCGTTTTCGTATGTGTACAGGTTGCTAAGCGCCCCTTTATCTTTATACCGGATCTTGGTTACTGCTTCCATGCCTTCGCTAATACCATCGTATTTTATCCAGTTCAGTTTGGTCACTTGCATTTCTGTACGGTTCAGGTCATCTTCATCTCCCAGCACAACGGTATTGGTTTCAGGTATAATTTCGGTAACAAAAGCCGGTTTGCCCAGCGCAATATCCAGCCCCTTGCGTTGCCCGATGGTATAAAAAGGATAGCCTTTGTGCTTGCCTAATATCTTCCCGGTTTTATCTACAAAACTTCCGCCATCCACTCTTTCTTCCAGGCCTGCTACTTTACGTTTTAAAAAGCCGCGGTAGTCATTATCTGGTACAAAACAAATTTCGTAGCTCTCATTCTTTTTGGCCAGTTCGGGGTAGCCAAAATCATGCGCCATCTGGCGGATATCTTTTTTATGGTAAGTACCCAATGGTAAAATGGTACGGCTCAGCAGGTCCTGCTGTAATCCCCACAGGGCATAGCTCTGGTCTTTGGTATCATCGATGCCTTTACGTATAAAATACCTGCCGTTGGTATGCTGGTGTACCTGTGCATAATGCCCGGTGCTGATAAAATCGCAGCCCAAAGCATCGGCCCTTTTCATTAATGCCCGCCATTTAATATGTGTATTGCACATTACACAGGGGTTGGGGGTGCGGCCGGCAATATATTCATCCACAAAATTTTCAATTACAAAATCGCCGAACTCTTCACGTATATCCAGTATAAAATGCGGAAACCCATGCTGCACAGCCGCCTGCCGGGCATCATTAAAACTGTCGAGGTTGCAGCAGCCGGTTTCTTTTTTACCGCTTGTGCCAACTGCTGTAGCATAGTCCCATGTTTTCATGGTAATACCCACCACTTCGTAGCCTTCTTTATGCAGCATCAAAGCAGCTACGGTACTATCTATACCGCCGCTCATGGCCATTAAAACTTTTCCTTTTTTACTCATGATAATTTCTCCGGCGCAAAGATAAGGCTTAGTCTACGGACAACCGACGACGGACAACGACCCGGGTTTTCGATTTGGGGAGTTTTTTAAGGTTAATAACTTTCAACAATCCTCTTTCAACTTTTCGTTTATTTTGCAGCTATGCAGCAATACCTTGATTTAGTTAAACATATTATTGAAACCGGTACCGATAAAAGCGACCGCACAGGCACAGGAACAAGAAGCGTTTTTGGTTACCAGATGCGTTTTGATCTTCAAAAAGGTTTCCCGTTGGTAACTACAAAAAAATGCCATTTAAAAAGTATTATTTACGAACTGCTCTGGTTTTTACAGGGTGACACCAATATTGGTTATTTAAAAGAACATAATGTAAAAATCTGGGACGAATGGGCTGATGAAAATGGCGACCTGGGC
>JAYVJU010000226.1:0-7179 GCA_043769035.1 Ferruginibacter sp. | reverse complement strand
CTGTAATTTCTTACAAAAGTGCTGCCACAATCAAGAATAATATTGATACAGATAGATGGGATTGTTATTTAATAGATATTCACCCTGATGGATGGTTTTACGAAAGCGCAAATGGAGAAAAAATTAATGTTGATAAAAATGATTTTTCTATAACGGTTGATAAAAGTAAAGTAACATTTGATGCTGTGCTTGTTGGTTTACATGGTACACCTGGTGAAGATGGAAAACTGCAGGGATATTTTGATTGTCTTAAGATTCCCTACACTTCCTGCGATGCAGCAACATCGGCCCTTACTTTTAATAAACGTTACACTGTAGCAGTAGCTGCATTTGCCGGTATGCATGTGGCCAGGTCTTTGCACCTGTTTAAAAATATTCCGGTAACAGTTGATGCTATTTTAAAAGAACTGCAGTTACCATTATTTGTAAAACCTAATAATGGCGGTAGTAGTTTAGGCATAAGCAAAGTAAAAGTGGCTGGTGAATTACAACAGGCATTGGATAAGGCATTTAATGAAGACGACCAGGTATTGGTGGAGGAATTTATTAGCGGCAGGGAGTTTACCATCGGCGTGTTTAAAAGCAAAGGCAAAATAATTGCATTGCCCATAACAGAAATAATTTCTAAAAACGAGTTTTTTGATTTTGAAGCAAAATATGAAGGTGCAAGTGAAGAAGTTACACCGGCAAACGTAGAAGAAAGTATTGCAGAAAAAGTAAGGGCCGAAGCAAGAAGAGCTTATTCAGTTTTTAATTGCAACGGTATTGTGCGGATTGATTTTATTTATAATGAAACAGATGGCAATCCCTATATGCTGGAGATAAATACAGTGCCGGGGCAAAGTGCAGCCAGCCTTGTACCGCAGCAGGTTGTTGCAATGGGGTGGACCTTAAAAGAATTTTATACCGCATTAATTGAAGAATGTTTCAATAATTAGAAGTAAATAACTGTAAACTATTTAAATGTTTAAATTCATAACAAGCCGTCCACTGTGGGTTAATATTGTAGCTGCTGCGGCATTAGCCATTATATTAATTTTTCTGTTTTTAAAAATGCTGGGTTGGATAACCAAACACGGAGAGTACCTTACCGTACCTGCTGTATTGGGTAAAAATACTGAAGAGGCCATTAAGCTGCTGGAGAAACAGGGTTTTGATGTAGAGATACAGGACTCAATTTTTACTGATACAGCAGCAAGAGGTATTGTACTAAAACAATTACCCGATGCAAACGCTACAGTAAAAATTAACCGTACTGTTTTTTTAACTGTAAACAGAGTTACTCCTCCAATGATTGATATGCCAAAACTGGAAGGCCAGAGCCTTGCTTTTGCCCTGGATATATTACAGCGTAATCATTTAAAATTGGGTGATACAAGCTTCAGGCCCGATTTTCAGGTGGGTACAGTTTTAGAGCAACAATATAATGGGGAGCGTATCCCAGAAAAAGCAAAAGTGCAATGGGGCAGTAGAATAAATTTAGTAATAGGTGGTGGACTGGATAACCAGCAATTCATTGTGCCTTCGTTATTAGGATTGACTTATAGCGAAGCCAAAGCATTGCTTGAAGCAAACGGAATTAGTATTGGTGCAATTTTAACAGACCCGGGGGTAAGAGATACTGCTAATGCTTTTGTGTATAAACAAAACCCCGAACGCTTTGATGAGGAAAAAAAGCCCAGGTATATACAATCGGGACAGCTGATGGACATCTGGCTTTCTGCCGTTATGAAAATGCCCAAAGATTCTTTAGATAATCAATAAAAATAAATATTGTATGACGACAATAACTGCTGACGAAGTAAAATTCCGGTTAGACTCCGGAGAGAAACTGCACCTGGTTGATGTACGGGAGCCGCATGAAAATATCGAATTTAATATTGGCGGCCAACTGGTGCCGTTAGGAAAAGTGCAAACCATGCAAATTGATGAAATAGACAATTTGAAAAACGAAGAAGTGATAGTGTACTGCCGTAGTGGTAACAGAAGTGGGCAGGCTGCATTAATGCTGGAAACATTTGGCTTTACCGATGTAAAAAACCTTACCGGTGGTATGCTTGCCTGGAAAGAAAGGTTTGGCGGATAGTAACATGAGTGGTAAGTAACAGCATACAGAAATAGCATGCTGCAACTCACTCACGTCTCACTCCTTACAATCTTATATTCACCCCCACCATGCAGTTAAAAGGTGCCATAGGAAAATAATAATTTTCTGTTGTTAAGTTGCCGCCATAAATATAGCTGAAGCTGTATCCGTTAGGGGCATATTTTTTACTGAAAATATTATTCAGCTGAAGAATGATATCGGTGGCTTTAAATACTTTGCCTTTCAGTAAATAACTTAATCTTACATCCTGTGTATAGTATGGATTTAAACTCCTCGATTTTAAAGAAGTATTATCTAAATATTGCCTGCCTACATATTTACTCATTAAATTGATCTCCCCATTTTTAACAGGGGTAAAATTTATACTTCCACCGGCAACTACATTGGGCGAAAAAGCAATATCTGTAGTAGCATAGAAATTTGTTTGCTGGCCGCCATTATCGTAATCATCTAAATACTCTGTAAAGTTTTTTATTTTGTTTTTGCTAAAAGCAATATTGGCTGCAATATTTACCCATTTGGCTGCAACATAAGTGCCCTGTAATTCAATGCCGGCTCTATAGCTTTTAGGTATATTGGTCCTGGTATAAGCCCCCACATCATTTATTTTACCGGTTAATACAAGCTGGTCTTTATACTTCATGTAATAAAGGTTAACGCCAAAAGAATAATTTGTTTTCTTTTGTTCAACACCGGCTTCAAAATCATTTAATAATTCCGGCTTTGGTTGCTGAGTGGTGCCTGCTTCAAAATCATCTCTATTAGGTTCTTTTTGTGCCAATGCATACGAAGCATATAACTGCCAGTTGTTTTTGTTATAAGTTATACCAAGTTTTGGATTAAGAAAGTTGTAATTGTTTTTTACAGTTAAAGCAGGATTGTCTCTAAACCCATTAATAGCGTAGTTGATATTTCTGAATTGCACATCAACATAACCATATAAATTTTTAGTTAACTCCTGTGTAAGTTTGCTGTACACCGAAAAATCTTTTTTATGCGCTATTAAATCGTACCATTTGTAATTGGCAGGTACGGCAGCTTGTACTTTTGCCCATGTTATCTCTCCAAAATGTTTTCCGTCATGCTGATTCCAGCCACCACCAACTGTAAACGCTGTTTTGTATTTATGATATTGAGCAGAAAAGATACTGCCGTAAAAATCACTGTCTAACCAAAGTCTTCTTACAATATCTGTTTTTTTAATGGTGTTTGTGCCATCAAAATAATTTGGCAGGCCATAATCTGCCAATTTTTTATTGGCTTTGTATTGCTCGTAATAGCCTTTGCCCTTTGTAATAAAAGCTGCAACATTACCCTTCCAGTAACTGTTAAATTTATGATTGTAAAAAAGCTGGTAATGTGTTTGGGTATAGTTGTCTGTTTCATTGTCATAAGGGGCATCAGTTTTTTCTGTACCGGCAGAGTTATAAGTTCTGTCAGTGCCCAGCAGGTATTCCGGCACACCATTCCATGCCTGGTAGGTTTTTTCTTTGCCGCTGAAAATATTTAGCCGCAGCGAATTTTTTTCATCAACATAAGCGGTACTTACATAAAAAGATTGCAGTTTTGTTTTTGCCCGGTCAATATATCCATCACTGCTGATATGGCTCAGCCTGCCATCAATGGTAAAATGATTGCCCAAAATGCCACTTCCAAATTGCAGGGTATTTTTAAAAGTATTGTATGAGCCTGCGCTGTTATTTAATTCAGCATAAAACTTTTTGTTTATTTCGTTAGTACTTAAATTAATGCTTGCACCAAATGCTCCTGCACCATTTGAAGAAGTACCAATACCTCTTTGTACCTGGATACTGTTTACGGATGAAGAAAAATCGGGCAGGTCAACAAAAAAAGTGCCCTGGCTTTCAGCATCGTTGTAAGGGATACCGTTTAGTGTAACATTAATGCGGCTGGCATCGCTGCCACGGATGCGGATGCCGGTGTAGCCCACGCCAGCACCTGCGTCGGAATTAACAACAACCGAAGGCGTTTGGTTTAACAGGAAGGGAAGATCCTGCCCAAGGTTAATTTTTGTAATTTCTTTTTTGGTAAGATTGGTTTTTGCAAAGGGAGCTTTATCACCGGCCCTTACGGCATTCACTTCTACAGGTTGTAAATACACTGTGTCGTTAAATTGTTTTTTGCTTTGTGCAAATAATGCAACGGTCCCCACACACAACAATGTGCTCAATAATACTTTCATCTCAATAAGTGTTTTGCTGAAAACCGGAGCGGAGAGCATACTGGTATAGTACCAATATGATGGTCATTTCTTCCTACGCAGGCATTATCCTGATCAGGTTGGCGGGTATAATCTCAGTCCAGTTAAGGACACCCCGGAAATTCAGTCGGTTAAATAAGAACTTTGAATTGTGAAGGTAGGGTAGTTTGTAAAATATTTTTGCATTTTGTGTAACAAATCTTTTACGTACTTCGTATTACTAAAAAAGTATAGCCATGAAAAAATTATTTTTATCCCTTGTAACACTGCTTAGCCTGGCCGTGTTTGCACAGGAAAACACTGTTGTTAACGACGCCAATGCCCAAAAACGAACGCTTAACAGCAGCTTTACGGGCATTAGCGTTTCCAGCGGAATTGACCTTTACCTTACCCAGGGTAACGAAGAATCAGTTGCTGTAAGTTCCTCCGACGAAAAGTATATGGAGCGTTTTAAAACTGAGGTGGAAAACGGGGTATTAAAAATTTATTTTGATACCAAAGGCATTAACTGGGCATCAAATGATAAAAGAAAGCTGAAAGCTTATGTATCTTTTAAGACCCTTGAAAAGTTGCATGCTTCTGCGGGTGCTGAGGTAAAAGCGCAGGGCAGTTTTACTGTTAATGGTCTGGATATGAAATTTACCAGTGGTTCTTCTTTTAATGGAAAAGTAATTGCAAAAGAATTGTCTGTTGACCAAAACAGCGGCTCGGCAATTACAATTACCGGTAGTGCTGCCAAATTAAAAATTGATGTAAGCAGCGGTGCTATTTTTAAAAGTTACGACCTGGCAGTGGAGTATTGCGATGCAAAAGCATCAAGCGGCGGCGGTGTACGGGTTACCATTAATAAAGAATTAAATGCAAAAGCCAACAGTGGTGGTGGCATCCGTTATAAAGGCGATGCTGTTATAAAAGACCTGGATGTAAACAGTGGCGGCATGGTTAAAAAAGCATAAAATTTTAAAACGTTTATGTATGAAAAAAATATTTTTAATTGTGTTGATCAGCTGCACCGCTTTTGTTGCGGCGGCACAAAAAGAAGTAGTTAACGATCGTAATGCAGAAGTTAGAAACATTAACGGAAGCTTTACCAGTATTAAAATTTCCGGAGGTATCGACCTTTTTCTTTCACAGTCAGACAACGAAGCCGTTGCAGTAAGTGCCAATGAAGATAAGTTTAAAGAAGGCATCAAAACTGTTGTTGAAAACGGCGTACTTAAAATTTCTTATTACGGAAATAAAAACTGGGAAGGCTGGAAGAACAGGCAAATGAGAGTATATGTTGCGTTTAAAAATTTAGAAGGTATTGATGCATCCGGTGCATGTGATGTGCAGGTTTCGGGAACTGTTGCTGTACCATCTTTAAAATTAAGTATGAGTGGTGCAAGCGATTTTAAAGGCTGCGTTAAGGTAACCGATTTAAAGATGGAATTAAGCGGCGCAAGTGATGTAAAAATATGTGGTACTGCCACAACTGTAAATATCGAATCAAGCGGAGCAAGTGATGTAAAAGGTTACGACCTGGTTACAGATTATTGTACAGCCAAAGCTTCGGGAGCCTCCGATATAAACATTACCGTAAATAAAGAATTAAGTGCAAGTGCAAGCGGATCCAGCGATATATTTTATAAAGGCGATGCTGTTAAAAAAGAAGTACACAGCGGCGGGGCAAGCAGCGTAGAAAAAAAGAGCCGATGATATTTTTTCTTTGAGGATAATAAATTAGTGTCCCGTTTCAGGCGGGCACTTTTATTTTCCAAAAGCCCATAATAAAAATGCAGGTAATTGATGGCTCCATGAAGAATGATATTCAGCTTCTTCGGCCTCTTCAATATACACCACATCTTCTGGCATGCAAACATTTTTACTTTTAATTAATTCCACCAGATCTTTGGTATCCTCTACTACGTCAACAATACCATTTTTGTTGAGGCCTATTTTTTTATCTCCTTTTTCAGTTGTATAAAACCAGTACTTCAAATGGGGCTTCTTTCTGCTACTGCGTATTTTATTAATGATGATCCGGTTTTTCTCAAAAGAGTAATCAGCAGCTAAAACATCTTTATCACTCCAATGAAAGTAACCGGTAAAAACACCCACTTTATCAATTTTGTCAGCATGGTTCCAGGCAATATCAAAAGCCGATAAACCGCCCAATGCGCCACCGGCTATAACCACAGATTTAAATTTTCTTACACCGGCTTTCTTTTTTACAAAAGCATATAATTCATTATGAATAAAAGCAGCATATTTATCTGCCTTATCACCACGTTTCTTATAATCAGGCATTTCACTAACGCCGTATTCTTTGGTAACATCTCCGGCAATTATGCCTACAATAATCAGGGGCTTAATCAGTTTTTTCCTGTACAGGCTGTCTGTAATTTCTTTTACATGTAATTTTTCCAGGTCCTGTCCATCATTCAACAGCAATAAATTCAGTTCACTTTTATCATCGGGCATAGGAGTGGAAATGATGGAAAGCTTTACTTGTCTTTGCAAATGGCGGCTATACACTTCATCTTCCTGCTGTTTGATCTTTGCCTTACATCCAAAAGCAACAATCAATACCACAATAAATAAAAATGCAGGTAAATATTTTTTTATCATGCTCAAATGTACAAACGAAACTTATTATTTGGCTGCAAAGGCTTAAAGCCTTAGTTTTGCACCGCGAAGTAGAGCAGCGGTAGCTCGTCGGGCTCATAACCCGAAGGTCACTGGTTCGATCCCAGTCTTCGCAACAAAAAATCAAAGGCTCGATTGAGCCTTTTTTAAATTTAATATAAAAGTTCTTTTAAATGTTTGTTGTCTACGCTTTATATAGTAGAACATATGATAAAATCTATAT
>JAYVJU010000225.1:0-25539 GCA_043769035.1 Ferruginibacter sp. | reverse complement strand
TCAACAAAAGTTTGCACTAAAGGCTTTTGAGAAAAAACAAAAACAGGCGACAGGCAAAAAGCAAAAAGCAAAAAGCAAAATAATTTTATCCCTGTATTTATACTGTTAAACCCCATTAATTTCTTTTAATAAAAAATTGCTGCAATATTTTTACATAATCATCATCGGTACGTACATGCAGCAATTCTGCTCCTGCTTTTCTAAAAAATGTTTTACAGGTTTCACTTTGCTGCATAAAATGCTGCTGGTAATTATACCGCACCATGGCATTGCTGCTGTCAACCCATTTACTCCCCCCGGTTTCTGCATCCTCAACCTGTATCAATCCTGCTTCGGGCAACTGCATATCCATTTTATCGTACACTCTTATACCTATAACATCATGTTTATTGCCAATTACTTTTAAATCGTTTTCATAACCGGTATCTAGAAAATCGCTTAGTAAAAAAGCAATACTTTTTTGTTTAATAGAAGTAGTAAAATATTTAATGGCTTCATCCAGATTGGTACCCTTTTTTGTCGGCTCAACAGTAAGTAGTTCCCGTACAATATACAAAGCATGTTTTCTGCCTTTTTTTGGTGCAATGTATTTATCTATTTTATCGCTAAAAAAAATCACGCCTACCTTATCGTTATTACTTACAGCACTGAATGTAAGTACCGATGCCATTTCCACTATTAAATCTTTTTTTTGCCGGGCAACTGTTCCAAATAAGTTACTGGCACTGGTATCAATCAATAACATTACGGTCAGTTCCCGTTCTTCTTCAAATACTTTTGTAAACGGATGACTGAACCTTGCACTCACATTCCAATCAATAAACCTCACATCGTCGCCTGCATAATATTCCCTTACTTCTCTAAAGCTCATACCCTTTCCTTTAAAAGCAGAATGATACTCCCCCGTAAATAAATGCGTGGTGATCTTTTTGCTCTTAATTTCAAGCTCTCTTACTTTGCGTTGTATTTCTTCCGTAGTTAACAAGATGATAGTTGTTAGATGACAGATGTTAGATGCAGCCTCCTATTTTAAGTTACTTTTTTCGTAATAGCTGATTAAACCATTTAAAATTTTAAGGCATTCTTCAATTAATTCAGACAATGGTGTGAATTTTTCTTCTTTAATAATCTCCACCATTACAGCAATATTTAATAATGTTTCTACTTCGTACAAAGAGCCTCTTGAAATATGCAAGAATTGTATTGTGTCTTTTTTGTAATTCCTGCCACTACCCTCTGCAATATTACACGGCACAGAAACAACAGCTCTTTTTGTTTGTGAGGTTAATGCATACAACTCTTCTTTTGGAAAAGATTTAGTAAGCAAATAAATCTCTTTAACAAGTTGCATGGATTTTTTCCAGGCTTCTAACTTTTTATATCCTGTCATATTACAAGGTTTAATTTACCAATAAAGTAACTTTCAACGCTATCAACTGTCATCTAACAACTATCAACTTTCCTTAGGGTACATTCACAACTCTCAATATCTCTTCAATAATCTGTTCTACATTTACATTTTCTGCTTCTGCTTCATAAGTCAATCCAATACGATGGCGCAATACATCTTTACAAATACTCCTCACATCTTCGGGAATTACATAACCACGTTTATTTAAAAACGCATACGCTTTTGAAGCCAACGCTAAATTTATACTTGCCCTTGGGCTTCCGCCAAAACCAATTAATGGTTTTAGTTTAGGCATATTATATTTTTCAGGAAAACGGGTAGCAAAAACAATATCCAGGATATAATTTTCTACTTTCTCATCCAGATACACCTGCCTTACCAATTCTTTAGCGGTTAAAATTTCGCTGGTAGATGCAACAGGATTTATTACCGGTGCCACCAGGCCCAGTGTGTTTTGCCTGATGATCAGTTGTTCTTCTGGTTTTGAAGGATAGTTGATCACCACTTTCAACATAAACCTGTCCACTTGCGCCTCGGGCAATGGATACGTTCCTTCCTGCTCAATAGGATTTTGTGTAGCCAATACTAAAAAAGGTTCAGGCAATTTATAAGTGGTGTCGCCAATTGTTACCTGGCGTTCCTGCATGGCTTCAAGCAATGCACTTTGCACTTTTGCCGGTGCCCGGTTTATTTCATCCGCCAAAATAAAATTTGAAAAGATAGGACCTTTACGAACCATGAATTCATTCTTTGCCTGGTTGTAAATCATGGTACCAACAACATCCGCTGGTAACAAATCGGGGGTAAACTGAATACGGCTAAAATTAGCCATTACCGTTTGTGCCAGCGATTTTATTGCCAGTGTTTTTGCAAGGCCGGGCACACCTTCCAGCAACACATGACCATTGCTTAACAGGCCAATCAACAGGCGCTCAATCATGCCATGCTGGCCAACAATTACTTTACTTAATTCATCATTTATCCTTGTTACAAATCCCGAAGCATGATTAATTTTTTCATTCAGCAAACGGATGTCTTCTGCAGTTTGTAGCATAATTTAGGTTTTATCTCCGGCCCCCTCTATCCCCCCCACGGGGGAGGATACGGAGAAGATTAAGAAAGAGATTATGTTGTATTTTTTGTTATAAAATTTATTGATTCAAAATTTTCAAATGTACAGTTCTCAAAAATAATTGATCCTATTTTTTCAATCTTCGCAACAGTCTCCTCCATTTCCCTCCCCATGGGGGAGGATAGGTGGGGCTGTATTGTGCAAATTACGAACTCTGCCTGAACAAAAATTTTGCCATCTTGATGAATGGGGCAAAAATCTGTTAAAATCAGGGTAACTTTATAGAAAAAAAATTATGATAGATCAGCAATTAATTACGTCATCAACCATGCTGGAAGGGTATCGCATCAGCAAACATTTAGGTATTGTTAGAGGCATTACCGTACGCAGCCGCAGCCTGTTTGGAAATATTGCAGGTGTATTTCAAACCTTATTTGGCGGAAAGATCTCTATTTATGTAGAACTCTGCGAAAAAACAAGGGAGGAAGCTTTTCAACTAATGATACAACATGGCAACGAACGTGGCGCCAATGCCATCATCAATATGCGTTACGATGCTAATGAAGTAATGAATGGTGTTACAGAAGTACTGGCTTATGGAACGGCGGTGGTGGTGGAGAAAATATAATTTAGTTAGTAATATAAATATTATAAGCCCCAAAATCATTAAAAACAAAAGGTTGATTATCTTTTTTGCAGGAAATAATTGGATTAACACAAGCACATGCAAGCTTGCTAAAAAAACCTGTATTGCATTTGCCCGAAGTTTTTGGGGAATTAATTTCTGAAATATTTATTACTTTATTTTTTGACGGGATATAAATTTGCCAGTCAAATCCGCTTTCTATTTTCAATCTTTCGCCAAAAAGCTGAACAATAGTTGTGTCATTATGTGTTATGTAATAACCCGAATACCCAAATCGAATTATTACAGAATCTGTTTGATTGGAGAAGTTAGAATTTAAAATATATTTACGTATGATAAGAGTATCTATATCCGCCGGTTGGTATTTTAAAAAAACAGGCGTTATTGAAGTGTCTTCGCATTGATACTCCCGGCTACATGAACTTACAATTAAGAGAACAATAATTAATGTAATAAATTTCATGCCCCGTTTTATAATAAGATGATTAAAGATTTATAAACGTTGCCCTAACTCAAATATTTCCCAACAATCGGCACTCTTCTGCCAACACCAAATGCTTTGGGAGAAATACGTATAATAGGGCAAAACTGGTTGCGTTTATACTCATTGATATTTACCATTTTCAAAACCCTGTCTACCATAGCTGCGTCAAATCCCTGTGCTTTTATTTCTTTTGGGCCCTGCCTTCTTTCAATATATTGAAATAAAATTTTATCGAGAATAGCATAGTCGGGTAATGAGTCTGAATCTTTTTGTCCCGGCCTTAACTCTGCACTTGGTGCTTTGGTAATAATATTATCAGGGATAACAGCTCCATTACGATTTATATATTGTGCCAATGCATACACCTGTTGCTTATAGCAATCTCCCAATACCCCAAGGCCGCCGGCCATATCGCCATACAAAGTACCGTAACCTGTTGCCAGTTCACTTTTATTAGACGTGTTTAATAAGATATAACCAAACTTGTTTGCAATAGCCATTAATAAATTACCTCTTGTTCGGCTTTGAATATTTTCTTCTGCAATACTAAAAGGCAGGTCTTTAAAAATGGGTTTTAATTCAGTTAAAAAACTTTGATAAATATTTTTTATAGCAATGATATCATAAGGATTATCCAAATTCAAACTCAGCTGTTCTGCATCATCAACAGAATGTGAGGTGGAAAATTCTGAAGGCATTAAAACAGCCCGAACATTTTCTTTTCCCAATGCGGTACAGGCCAAAGCCAGTGTTACTGCACTATCAATACCACCGCTGCTGCCTAAGATGGCTTTTGTAAAACCCATCTTGGTAAAATAATCTTTAATGCCCATCACAATGGCATCATGCACCTGCGCAATGTTTAAATTTTCTTCAAATGCAATTGGATTCAATTCTTTATCGGGCACACGGCCTGAAGGTTCAATTACCGGGGCATCAATAGTGCCATCATCATTTAAAATAAAAGATTGCAATGATGATTGAAAAGACGGTAACCTGCCGCAGAGATTGGCGTACTTATCAAACACCAGCGAAGTACCATCAAAAACCACTTCTGTTTGGCTGCCTACTGCATTGCAATAAAATAAAGGCAGTTTATATTTTGTAACGTTGGCCTTAATGGTTGCTTTGCGGTCTTCGTCATGCGTATAATCAAATGGCGATGCTGATAAATTCAGCATTACATCCGGCTGATGTTTCATCAGTTCATCCATTGGGCAAATGCGGTACATAGGGTTATCGCCAAGGTTCCAGATGTCTTCACAAATTGTTACTGCAAGTTTTTTCCCTTTAAACGGTATTACCTGCCAATCGTAAGCAGGTTCAAAGTAACGGTACTCGTCAAATACATCATAATTGGGCAGGCAGGTTTTATGAGCAACGGCCTTCACTTCTTTTTCAAATAAAAAATAGGCTGCATTAAATAAATCTTTGCCTTCCCTAACTGGGTTACGGTCTGGCGCACCAACTAATACACCAATGGTATCTGCATGTTGCTTTATTTCATCAATGGCTTTGTAGCATTTATTAATAAAGTCTTCAAACTCTAAAAAATCTTTGGGGGCGTAACCACAAATACTCAGTTCGCTGAATACAATTATATCGCCACCCTGCTTTTTTGCTTCATCAATTGCACAAATGATTTTTTGTGTATTACTTTCAAAATTGCCAATATGATAGTTTTGCTGTGCTAAAAATATTTTCATAGTGCCCCAAACCCCTAAAGGGGCTTAACTTTATGTTTGGAAAATGTTTTATTACTTTGTAAAGTTAAATTAAGTAAATGAGAATAGTTACTATACTGTGCTGCCTGTCGGTGTTTTTTGCTTCCTGCAATAACGGTGAAAAAACTCCGGATGTATCCGATATGAAGATTCAGCTAACCACTCAACATTTTGAAAAAGAGCTGTTCGCCTTAGATACTGCAAACTTTTCTGCCAACCTGGAAAAACTTATTGCTAAATACCCATCGTTTGGTGAGAATTTTTTATCTACTGTTTTAGGTACTGATCCAAAATGGACCGCCGACAGTGTTGCTGCTTATGTAAAAGGTTTTGCAGATGCCTATAAAAATATTTATGATACTGCAACATTAGTATTTAAAGATTTTACTCCCTACGAAAATGAAATTAAAAAAGGCCTGCAGTTTGTTAAACATTATTTTCCCAATTATAAGATTCCTGATAAGATCATTACCTATATTGGCCCTTTAAACGGCTATGGCGATATTTTAGCAGACGATGCTTTGATAGTTGGCCTGCATTTACATTTAGGAAAAACCTTTTCTTTATATCATTCCGAACTGGTGCAACAAACTTATCCTGAGTATATCAGCCGCAGGTTTGAACCGGATTATATTGTCGTAAACAGTTTAAAAAATATTGTTTTAGACCTGTACCCAGAAAAAATGGAAGAAAAATCATTAGTACAGCAAATGGTTGAAAAAGGAAAACGCTTATATCTTTTAAGCAAGCTGTTGCCGGGTACTGATGAGTATAAATTAATTGGTTATACAGCAGAGCAATTAAAAGATGTATATGCTCATGAAAAAAATGTGTGGGACATGTTTGTACAAAATAACATGTTGCAAACTATTGATGAGAATGTTATAAAAAACTATATCGGCGAATCGCCAAAAACACAGGAACTGGGTGATGCATCACCGGGCAATATCGGCTCCTTTGCCGGCTGGCAAATTGTAAAAAAGTACATGCAAAAAAATCCGGAGATCACTTTACAAAAATTAATGGCAACAGATGCCGACACTATTTTTCAGGAAGCAAAATATAAACCTTAATTAAGTAGCAAAAGTTACTACGCCGCAATCTGCTGCTGCATTTCCGCAGGCTTTTTACCTAAATATTTCATTACCCTGAAATGAGAAACTACTGCCTGGAACATGGTATGATATTGATTATACGGCAAATTATATTCAGCACATTTTTGCTGTACAATTTTACTGATAGCAGGATAATGCACATGGCTTACTTTAGGAAAAAGATGGTGTTCAATCTGATAATTTAAACCACCAACAAACCAGGATATTACTTTATTACCCATTGCAAAATTAGAAGTAGTTTTTAATTCATGCACAGCCCATGCAGATTCTACATGTTTTGTTTCTTCTAAAGCTACATGTTCAAACTCGGTATTTTCTACCACATGTGCCAGTTGAAAAACAATTGAAAGTGTTAGCCCCATAACTGCATGTAATAATAAAAAACCTCCTAACCAAGGCAAAAAGCCCCATTTTAAAATTGGGAGTACTATATAAAAAGTTAGATAGCCAGCTTTGGTTAACCAAAAAATTGCTTTGTTTTTTGCGGTTAATTTCCAGGCATCGGTGGTATAAATTTTACGGGTAAAATATTTTGTAAAATCCATAAAAAATAACCAAAAAATAGATGACAGTGCATACACCGGCAATAAATACAAATGCTGTATTTTGTGTGCCGGCACCCACTTTTGCGTTTCGCATTGGCGTATAATGGGACTTTTGGCAATATCATCATCAAGCCCATCTACATTGGTGTAAGTATGGTGTATAATATTGTGTTTTTGCTTCCAGAAAAAAGAACTTGCACCCAACGCATTTGCACTTAGGCCAAGCATATCATTTATCCATGTTTTTGTAGAGTAGCTGCCATGGTTGGCATCATGCATTACACTAAAACCAATACATGCAAAAATATAACCGAGGCTTGCACAAATTAACAAAGCCGGTAAGGCTGTTAAGTTAGTAAGCATTAAAAAACAGTATCCTGTAATGGCTGCACCAATTAAAATAATTGTTTTGCTGTACAGCCTCCAGTCGCCGGTTTTTTTAATTTTATTTTTTTCAAAATATTCATCAACAGCGGTTTTAAGGCTTTGATAAAATTCGTTGTTACGGTTGGAAAAAGTAATTTTTGGCATAGCAACTTATTGGGGCGATAAAAAAATACCACACTGGTTTTTTATTACAACAAACTTGATATTGACAGAAATGGTTTTATTAGTACTGTAGTTAAAGGTACGCTTAAAACAGATATAAACAGGCTGTTAATTCAGCTTAAAGGGGGTACTCATTTGAAAGGAAGGAATTGAGGCAGTAAATGTTCTTTTATTAGTCATATTTTCCATAAGATAGGTGCCGTACATTTTGCCAATTTCTGTACGCAGATTGCAGCCGCTGATGTATTGATATTGCTCTCCGGGGTTAATCTGCGGCTGTACCCCCACCACACCTTCCCCTTCCACTTCTCTTGTACTGCCGTTACTATCATAAATAAACCAGTGGCGGCTTAACAATTTTACAGGAAAACTATTATGGTTTTCTATGGTGATCTTATACGCAAACATAAACTCACTGTTAACCGGGTTACTATAATCCGGCTGGTAGTATGTTTCCACACTTATCTTTATCCCTTCAGATATTTTAGAAACCATTTTGTGAATTTGCAGTAAAAATAATGATAAAAATTATGCTTTTATTGTAAATTAGTTTTGTCTTCAACATAAAATTTAGCAGTATGCCCATAAAAACACATAAATACACTAACGGAGAAATTACTGTAATCTGGAAACCGGAAGACTGCATTCACTCCGGTATTTGCTTTAAAGGGCTTGCGCCAGTATTCGACCCCAGGCGCAAACCCTGGATTGAAATGGACAAGGCCAGTACCGAACAAATAATTGAGCAGGTAAAAAAATGCCCGAGTGGGGCGTTGAGTATTGCAGAGAAAGAGGAATAAACATATTCGTCCTTTATAAAATAACTTATCTTCATTCTGTATATTGATATTGCAGACACAAATTTTTGCCTTATGAAGAAATTACTATGGTTTTTAATTCTCGTAGTGGTCTGCAAAAATGCCATATCCCAGGTTCAATTTCAAAACCTTACTTACAGCGAAGCACTTAAAAAAGCGGCCATAAATAACCGCATGGTTTTTTTGCAATTTGAAAGTAAAAAATGCATACAATGTAACGTAGTTGCCAATAAAGCTTTTGAAAACGAAGAATTAGCTGCACAGCTTAATGAAAGCTTTGTATGCATTGCAATAAATTCTACTCATCCCGACAGGGAAACTGTCGGTAATTTCTTAAATGCAAAACAAAGTTTCGGATCATTTTTTATTGACCACAATGGTGTTTTGCTGCATAGTTATAAAATGAGTACAACACGGGCTTCAAAGTATAAAGAACAAATTGGAATAGCACTTTTTAAATCCAGCGAGGGTGTAAGAATAAGTGAACTGGAAAAAGAATATAGAGAAGGAGATAAAAGTATTGATATGTTGCAGGCAATATTACTTAAAAGAAAAAGCCTTAGCCTCGAAACCGATTCTTTGTTAGATGTATATATATCAGCTGTTGTGCCTGAATATTTAAAGTTTGTTGCTGCACTTACTTTTATTGCTAAAATGTCTCCTATACTTGGCAGCAAAGCCGACATGGAGTTACGTAAAGATATTGGACTCTTTAATGAAGCCTGGTATGCACTTCCGCTGTCAGAACGTATTGGCATCAACAACAGAATAATTTTTAAATCAATGAATAAAGCTGTAAGTGAAAAAAATAAGGCGTTTGCATACCGGGTTGCCTACTTTAATAAATCAACCTATAATAACAATGTACAGGCTGGTGAAAAAGCATTTGACAAAACAATATTGGACTTTTTATATGAAACAAAAGATACTTTCAATTATTTGGTAAGTGCAGTAAATTATTACGACAAATATTACATGACATTATCTGTTGATACTATATCAAAGCAAGATTCTCTACGCAGAAATAAAATGTTTGCAACCGCTAAAGGTGATACTGTATCGAGAACGGACAGCACAATGAGAATCAAAAAGAGTATTACATTTTCACCGCAAACACAAATAATTACTCAGGCACTTAATACCGGCGCATGGAATTTTTATAAAATGAGTAGCGACACTATGTACCTGAGCAAAGCTTTGCAATGGGTAAAACGTGGCTTAGAATTTTATGAATCAGCTGAAGCAACGGATACATATGCAAGGCTGCTGTACAAAACAGGCAAAAAAGAAGAAGCTGTTTTTTGGGAACTAAAAACAATTGCACTTAAACAAAAAATGGGGTACCCATTTGTTGAGTTTGAGACAGTGCTGAATAAAATGAAAGCCGGTGCTGAAATAATTGATTAAATTTTTTTAGCTGCTGTATACCCATTCTTCAACAACCACTGCAGCACTTTATCCCTGTTATCGCCCTGCACAATTATTTCACCATCTTTTACGGAGCCGCCTGTACCGCAAAAGGTTTTTATTTTTTTGCCCAATTCTTCCATAGCTGCTGTTGTACCAGCAAAGCCCGTAATTAAAGTAACCATTTTGCCGGCACGCTGTTTTTTATCTAATAGTATCCGCAGTTGTTGCTGCTGGGGGAGCAAGGTCTCCTGCTCCTCATTAGGAGTGTCATCTATTTTAAAATCCGGATCAGTTGAGTAAACCAACCCTCCCAATGAACTTAAACTGCTTTTCTTCTTACTCATATTTGTAAATAAAAAATTAAATGATCTTGGCCTTTAAGCTTAAATCTAAACTTTTTGCCTGGTGAATTACAGCCCCGCTGCTGATATAGTCAACACCGGTGGCAGCATAACTTTCAATATTTTCTAAATTAATACCACCGCTTGCTTCGGTTTCATACTTACCATTAATCAACTGCAATGCTTCGGTAATTTTTTCGGGTGTAAAATTGTCGAGCATTATCCGGTTTATTTTTCCTGTAGCCAATACTTTTTTTACATCATCAATACTCCTGGTTTCCACTTCAATTTTTAAGCCCGGCTTTTTTGCCTGTACATAATCGTATGCCTTATCAATTGCTTTTTCAATACCGCCGCAGTAATCAATATGGTTATCTTTCAGCATAATCATATCGTACAAACCAAAGCGGTGGTTTACGCCGCCGCCAATTTTTACCGCTTCTTTTTCTAATAAACGAAAGTTGGGTGTGGTTTTACGGGTATCTAATAATTTGGTTTTATAACCTTTCAATTTATCAACATATTGCCGGGTTAAAGTAGCAATGCCGCTCATGCGCTGCATACTGTTTAACACTAAACGTTCGCACTGTAAAATCGTATGCACATTTGCTTCCACATCAAATGCCATTTCTCCATATACCATTGCATCACCATCTTTTTTGTGTGCGTTAAAAATAATACCGGGCTGCATGTAACGGAAAATCTTTTCGGCTACTTCCATTCCTGCCAGTACGCCATCCTGTTTAATTTTTAAAACGGCTTTACCTTTTGCCGCTGCATCAATACAGCAAAGTGTTGAGTGGTCTCCATCGCCTATATCTTCCTGCAGGGCATTTTTTATCAGCAGTTCCAGTTGTTCATCATAATTCATAACAACAAAGCTAAGAAAGAACATAAAAAGAAACCCCCGAAATAATCGGGGGTTTAATATATCATTGGGGATTGGAAATTAACGGGAATTGGAAATTAACGGTTCTCGAATCTTATTTCCTGTAACAACTGCTTATCATTTTTTTGTTTCATAAAAACGGTGGTTCTAAAGGAACCATTTTTTGTAACCAAAGTGCCAATACAATATTGCGACCCTGCATTTTCTCCTTTATGAATTACTTCAAAGGTTTTTATGCCATTGGTACTGAAAAAATCTTTCAATACTATTTCAGCCTGGTTTTTACTGTAATTATTGCTTTTATCAGGCATGGTTATCTCTACCGTATTGTCAAAAAAACGGGCTATCTGGGCGGCATCACCGTTTTTCATAGCCGTTACCACCTCATCTATGCTTATTAAAAAGGTAAAAGATGATAACAAAACTGTAGTTGCAATAAGGGTAAAAAATCGCTTCATTTAAGGTATTTTAATCACCAAATAAGTTTGCTAAAACTATGCCAACCTATGTTAAAACAACAGCCGGCAAAGCAATTTTTATACATAATTTGTCCGCAATAAAGGGTAATTAGGGGCAAATATTTTAGTTTTACCAAATGAAACAGAAGAAAGTTATACTGATAATTATGGATGGATGGGGCCTTGGCAAGGTAAAAAGAAGCGATGCTATTCAACATGCTAAAACGCCTTTTGTTAGCTCTTTATATGCAAAATACCCCAATACCACGCTGGTTACATGTGGCGAAGAGGTAGGCCTGCCCGAGGGGCAAATGGGTAATAGCGAAGTTGGCCACCTTAATTTGGGTGCCGGCCGTATTGTGTACCAGGAATTACAACGCATTAACGTAGCCATTAAAACCGGCGAATTTGCCGCCAACGCAACTTTACTGGCAGCTATTGATTTTGCCAAACAAAACAATAAACCCCTGCACCTGATTGGCCTTGTAAGCGATGGCGGGGTACACTCACATACAAGTCACCTTAAAGCCTTAACATCGCTTTGTGCGGCACAGGGATTGAGCAATGTATTGATTCATGCTTTTACCGACGGCCGTGATACCGATCCTAAAAGCGGTTTGGGCTTTTTATCCAACCTGCAAAATCATTTAGAAAAATCAACCGGCAGTATTGCCTCTGTTACCGGCAGGTATTATGCCATGGACCGTGATAAACGCTGGGAAAGGGTAAAGCTTGCTTACGATGGAATGGTGAATAGTATTGGCTTAAAGACAACGGATATACTGGAAGCTGTAAAAAAATCTTACGAAGATGGTGTAACGGATGAGTTTATAAAACCCATTATAAACTCCAATGTACAAAACACTTCAATTAAAGATGGTGATGTGGTGATCTGTTTTAATTTTAGAACAGACCGCTGCCGGGAAATTACACAGGCATTAACCCAGACTGATTTCCCTGATTTTGGAATGAAAAAACTCGACCTGCATTATACCACCATGACGCAGTATGATCAAACCTACAAAAATGTGCATGTGGTATTTGAAAATGATGATTTAAAAAATACACTGGGTGAAATTTTAGAGCAGCAGAATAAAACACAGATACGCATTGCTGAAACTGAAAAGTATCCGCATGTGAGTTTCTTTTTTAGCGGGGGCAGAGAAAAAGAATTTACAGGAGAAAGACGCATTATGGTGCAATCGCCAAAAGTAGCCACTTACGATTTGCAGCCGGAGATGAGTGCATACGAGGTTGCCGATGCAATTGTAAAAGAAATTGAAAACGATCCAACCGATTTTATCTGCCTCAATTTTGCCAATGCCGATATGGTAGGACATACCGGCGTTTGGGAAGCTGTAATAAAAGCCGTGGAAACTGTAGATACCTGTGTTGAAAAAGTAGTGACCGCTGCACTTGAACAGGACTACGCAGTTTTTATTTTAGCCGATCATGGCAATGCCGATTACGAAATAAATGAAGATGGAACACCTAATACAGCACACACACTTAATCTTGTTCCTTTTTTTATTGTGGATAAGGAATGGAAGGGAATTGTAAAAAATGGTAAGCTGGGAGATATAGCACCTACTATTTTAACCATGATGGGGTTGCCTTTACCAAATGAAATGACGGGTAATATTTTAATTTAACCACTAATAACACCATCAATGAAAAAATACTTTAAAAGATTTTTTTTACTGCTTTTGCTGGTATTTATTGTGATACAGTTTTTCCGGCCTGCAAAAAATAAATCGGAAGGTATAAGTGCAAATGATATTACAGTAAAATATGCGGCACCCGATGATGTGAAGGCTATTCTTAAAACCAGCTGTTACGATTGCCACAGCAATAATACCAACTACCCCTGGTACAATAATATTCAGCCTGTAGCCTGGTGGTTAAAAAATCATGTTGACGAAGGAAAAAGAGAACTGAATTTTTCTGAATTTGCAAGCTACCGCATAGGAAAGCAATATAGAAAACTGGAAGAAATTAATAAAGAGGTGAAGGACGGTGAAATGCCGCTGGCATCTTACACCCTGATACATGGCGATGCCAAATTAAATCAACAGCAAAAATTAGCCGTTGCAAACTGGGTTACTGCTTTAAGAGACAGTATTAAAGCACAATACCCCGAAGACAGTTTAAAAAGGCCGCAACAACCCAAAGCTGCTCCGGCAAAATAATTTGATTAACTTTACCTCATGCTTATAAGAAAAATAACAGGTATATTTTTGCTGCTGCTGGTAGCTGTACCGCTATTTTTTTCTATAGGTTTTATTATTAAACAGAAAAACATACAGGCAGAAATGAAGCAGCAACTTAAAATGGCTTTGCTTCAAACGGTTGTAGTACCCGCCCGGGATGTTAAATGGGTAAAAAAAGGCAAAGAAATTTTTGTTTACGGGCACATGTTTGATGTAAAAACCAGTGTAAAGTCAGGCGAAAATATTGTTTTTACCGGCCTTTATGATGAAGACGAACAAAAGCTGCATGAAAACTTAAAAGGTTTTATGCATAGCAAAAACAAACAATCGGCCCCTTTAAACGAATTACTTGCTAAGTTTTTTTCAACCGCAGTAACAATTGCGGCTATTGATTACAATACAACTGCAGACTGGAAGCATATTGCAACGCAATATTTTTACCCCTCAGAAAAAATCCCATTCTCTTACGGCATTTCAATTTACCAGCCACCACGTATTTAAGTAAACAGCTGTTTATTTATTTTTTACTGCATCAAATAAAAATATGCAGTTGCTGTGTTTTTATAACTCAGCCATAATTTTCTATTTACTCAAAACTAATTCTCATGAACAAGATGTTTATGTTAATGGCTTTTTCTGCCATTACTATTACAGGTTATTCTCAAAATAAAAACTTACCTGCAGACACAACAAAAAAAGAAATCAGCCTGGATGAAGTTGTTGTTTCTGCTAGCAACTTTGCTGAAAAGAAAAAAAATATCGCACAAAAAATTGATGTCATTTCATTAAAAACAATAGCAAATACCAACGCACAAAATACCGGCGACTTATTAATTAACACCGGGAAAATATTTGTACAAAAAAGCCAGCAAGGTGGCAGCAGCCCGGTTTTAAGGGGCTTTGAAGCAAGCAGGATTTTAATAGTGGTTGATGGTGTAAGAATGAATAATGCCATTTACAGGGCTGGCCATTTACAAAATGTAATCACATCCGATCAGAATTCTTTAAGCCGGGTTGAAGTAATGTATGGCCCTTCTTCTACAGTTTATGGAAGCGATGCTTTAGGTGGTACCATTCACCTGATCACCAAATCGCCTGTATTATCCGGCGAAAAAAAATTCCTTACCACCGGCACTGCATTTACCAGGTACAGCAGTGTAAATGAAGAAAAAACCATTCATGCAGATGCAAGCATCGGCGGCAAAAAATTCGCCTGGTTTCAGGCATATAATTACAGCGATTTTGGGGATATGAAAATGGGTAGTAACTACCCTGACAAGTACCCTAATTTTGGAAGAAGAAGCAAATATATTACACAGATCAATGGCATCGATTCTGTTGTAACAAATGATGATGACAGGGTGCAGAAATTTTCGGGATATAAACAATGGGACATCACACAAAAGTTTTTGTACAAACAAAACGATAAAGTATCGCACACTTTAAACCTGCAATTATCCAACACTAATAATGTACCCCGTTACGACCGGCTACAAGACACCAGGAACTTTGGAGGCTCTATTGGCACAACGTTGCGTTATGCCGAATGGTTTTACGGTCCTCAAAAAAGATTAATGGGAGCATATGAATTAAATGTTTCAAAAGCAGGTTTCTTTGATGAAATAAAAGCAAACATCAATTACCAGGATATTGAAGAGAGCCGCCAGACAAGAGAGTACAGGCGCATGGACAGGTTTGACAGCCAGGTGGAAAAAGTAAAAGTATTTGGTACAACTGTTAACGCCAGAAAAATGATGGGCAATAACGAATTGGTTATTGGAGCAGATGTTCAGCTGAATGATGTAAAATCAAGAGCTACCAGGACTAATTTAACCACCGGAGCTGTAACCAAATTAAATACCCGTTACCCCGATGGAAAGAACACCATGAACAATTTTGGTATTTACGCACAGCACACTTACAAATTTGCAAATAAAAAATTAGTATTAAATGATGGCCTACGTTTGCAGGCAATCAGTTTAAAAAGTAATGTTTTAGATAATTCATTTTTTAGTTTACCCGATACTGCAGTAAAACAAAACAACATTGCTGTTACCGGAAACCTGGGTATTATTTTTACGCCTCAGAAAAATACTGTTATTAAGACATCTGTATCCTCTGGCTTCAGGGCACCCAATATTGATGACCTGGCAAAAGTGTTTGAATCGAGTACTGCTGCAAAACAGGTTGTAATACCTAATGCAAACTTAAAACCTGAGTACACTTACAATCTTGATTTATCTATCACTCAATTTATAACTGATAAAATATCAATTGAAGCAACCGGGTTTTACACTTTATTCAGAAATGCAATTATAAAAGCCCCTTTCAAATTAAATGGACAGGATTCGATTGCATATAATGGCGTAAAAAGCCAGGTACTTGCCAGCCAGAATGTAAACAAGGCCAATGTTTATGGCTTTTCAGCGGGGCTTAATGCAGAGATCGTTGCCGGGTTAACATTTAGCAGCACTATCAGCTATACAAAAGGCACCTACAAAACTGATAAATCTAAACCATCGAGTGTGTATGAAAAACAAGCTAACGGAACTTACTCTTTGATTTACAAAAATGTATCTACCAAACCATTAGATCATATTCCGCCAGTTATGGGCAAAACTACTGTTGCATATCAGCATAAAAAGTTCAATACAGAATTCTACCTGCTGTACAACGGGTGGAAACATTTAGATGAATATAATGCAGATGGAGAAGATAATGCACAATATGCTACATCTGATGGAATGCCATCGTGGTTAACCGCAAACTGGAAAGCAAATATTAATTGCACCAAAAACCTTCAGTTGCAGATTGGTGTAGAAAATATTCTCGATAGAAACTACAGGTATTTTGCTTCGGGCTTTTCGGCAGGAGGAAGAAATTTCCTGGTTGCCATAAGGGCAAACTGGTGATAAATAATTGCTGGTTTACGCATATAACAGCAATGTTTAGTTTTAGAATGTAAACGGCCGGATGTTCTCATCTGGCCGTTATTTTATCCATAAATTCATCAATACATAAATTAAATGTGTAATTCAAAAAGCCCTTAGGCCGATTTATCAGCACTGAGCAAGAGCCCTTCGAATGTTAAAATTTTAACCTTTTTGCCTTAGGTGCAGCAATAGTTAAAAGTATTTTGTCTATATTTATAGGGTAATTAAAGCACAAATATGACGGAAGAGCTAATGCTAGCCGGATGTCTTAAAAATAATGCCGCAGCGCAGGAAGCGCTATATGCCCGTTTTAGTCCGCGGATGCTTGGGGTTTGTTATCGCTTTGCCAAAAACCGTGAAGATGCTGAAGATATGTTGCAGGAAGGTTTTATAAAAGTGTTTACCCAAATGCACCAGTACAGAAATGAAGGCGCACTGGAAGGCTGGATAAGAAGAATTATAGTTCATACCTGCATTAACCACCTGAAAAAAAATAAAAAGTTCTCTGAAAGTTTAGATATTATCCACGCCAATAGCGTGCATATAAATGAAGAAATGATTCCTTCTATTATGCAGGCAAAGCAGGTTGTTGAATGTATAAGAATGTTGCCTTTGGGGTACAGAACAGTGCTTAACCTTTATGCCATTGAGGGATTTCCGCATAAAGAAATTGCAGCTATACTTGATATTGAAGAAAGCACCAGCCGCAGCCAATATACAAGGGCAAAAGCTATGCTGGAAGAAATTTTAATAAGAAAAAAGATTATTCAAAAACCAAAAACAAGAGCAGGTCTTTTTGCTGCTGGGGCACAAGGGTAAATTACAGGTTATAAAATTTGTGAGTTACCAATAACTAATAGCTTTTTTGTGAAAGATGGAAAGAAAATTTTACACGGACGATTTTGAGCAACTGTTAAAGGAAAGATCGGATGAATTCAGGATGTATCCTTCAAAACGGGTTTGGCACAGCATTTACAACGACTTACACCCGGGCCGCAAATGGCCTTCTGTTGCAGTAAGTATGGTTTTAATAATTGCATTGCTTTTAGTAAGTTACTGGAACAGTAACAATAATAATTCTTCTAATGTAACAACCGCTTCAACTGCTATTACTGCTGGTTTACAAAATACAGCTGATGCAGATTACAATGTGTTGCAACAAAATTTTCCTACTATTACTTTTAACAACAAAGATGCAGCTATTACTCCAGTAGTTGCCGGCATTCAGGATAATACTTCAGGGTTACAATCAATAGCTGCAATTCCATCTCAAAAAACAAATAGCGCAAATAATTTAAATTTACAAGCGGCTTCTGTTCAAAAGGCTTTTTCTAAAAATCGCACTGCAAAAAATAATGCTACTACTACCGTAGCAGGTGAATACCGGAAGCAAAATTCCAATAGCAGGTCTGCTATCGTAATAAATAATAATGCTTTAAAAGCAACCGATAATACAACTGTAGAAGAGGAAAATGTAATTACAGATAACTCCGCAGCTGAAGAAACTAATATTACTATTAACAATACAACAATCAGTACTGAACTAAATACTGTGCCGGTTAAAAATACTCCAGAAGAAAACTTAACAGCTGCAAAAAAAGAGAATACGCCTGAACTAATTACTACTGCTACCCCTGCCAAAAAAGATGCTTTATCTGCAGAAGACAAAGCCTGGATAGAAGATTACGCTTTGCACAATAAGGCACAACGTGGCAAATGGAAAGAGCGCTTAGCATTAGAATTTTATATTACACCAGGTATTGGCTTCCGTAAACTTGCCAGTAATTCCACAATGGCTGCAAATGCAGGAAACTATATTGCACAATCTGCATCGCCAACTGGTGTTAACCCGATGAATCATAAACCGGGTTTAGGGCTTGAAGCAGGATTAGGATTGGTTTATGCTGCCGCTAAAAACCTGCGGTTTAAAGCTGGTGTACAGGCAAATGTTACCAATTATATTGTTAATGCCGATGAAACCAGTCACCCGATATTAACTACTTTATTATTGAACGAACTGAATACCGGCTATCCATATATGGTGTCCCGTATTTCAACAGTTGCCAACACATCAGGTCTTCAGCCGGTAAAACTGCATAATAAAACCTACCAGGTTTCTATCCCTGTTGGTTTGGCTTTAAAACTTTCCGGCAACAGTAAATTTAACTGGTATGCAGGAGCTGCTGTACAGCCTACATTTGTTATTGGCGGAAAAGCTAATCTTATTTCGGCAGATAAAAGAAACTACGTTTCAGATCCAACATTTATACGC
The DNA here is from genome assembly GCA_043769035.1 of Ferruginibacter sp. Taxonomy (GTDB): domain Bacteria; phylum Bacteroidota; class Bacteroidia; order Chitinophagales; family Chitinophagaceae; genus Ferruginibacter. The sequence continues at coordinate 6,662 of JAYVJU010000225.1, read as the reverse complement.
CATTGGAGTTTAAATGCTGCATTAGAAACCTATGTACAATATAAATTGAATGGCTATACTTTGCAGGTTGGCCCTCAGTTAAGGTATCAGTTAGTTTCTACTTACTCTAAACAGGTTTCACTTAACGAAAATTTGTATAACACCGGTTTAAAAATAGGCGTGCTGAAGAATTTTTAATTCATTCGATTATAAAAAAGTGTAACGATATAAGAAATTGTTACACTTTTTTTATTCCCTGAAGTTTGCAGTACTTATACAAATAATACCGCTTTTTGCAGTACCGCAGATTCGATTTACTTTTGAAATATGAGACTATACTTATTTGCCGCTTTGTTTATTTTATTAAATGCCTGTAATAATAATATTCCAGAAAAAAAAATAGTGCAGGGTAATACAGATACTGTTAAGGAGAGGCCAAGTTTTATTCCGGTAACGGCATATATTAAGGGACAGATTTATGAAATTAAACAAAAAGGATTAGCCCCTAAAAAATACACCACTATTAATAATCATACAGATTCGGTACTGATAAAATTAGATACGCTTGAGGAAATACTGGCTGCATATTTACACCCCGAAATTGATTCTGTTAACCTGATTTCTTTTTTTACAGAAACAAAATTTCTTGACCAAAGTATTGAAGCTTTTACATTTACCTACGATCCAAAATCAACAATTCCCGATTCGATACCACTGCTGCACTGGGATGTTTATGTAGAACCCGAAACACATAAAGTAAAAAGGGTTTACATGGTAAAGAAAATTGAAGGCAATAAAACCCAGCAATTAACCTGGCAAAGCAACCAGTGGTGTAAAACAACAACTATAATCAACAATCCCGATGGGACATCTGCAGTTGAAAAAGAAGAAAAAATATCCTGGGATTATTAACCAACCATGACACAAAAAGAGTTTTCTGCAATTGCTCACACAATACCTATACAACCCGGTATCTATAAATACTATAATGCCGAAAATGAATTATTGTATGTGGGGAAAGCCAAGCACCTTCGTAAAAGAGTAAGCTCCTATTTTTCCAAAACCTTTACCAGTTACAAAACTCATGAACTGGTACAACGCATTCATCATATAGAATTTACCATAGTCAACAACGAGCAGGATGCCTTTCTCTTAGAAAACACATTAATCAAAGAATTTCAGCCAAAATTTAACATCAATCTTAAGGACGATAAAAGCTATCCCTATATTATTATTAAGAAAGAGCCTTTCCCCAGGGTATTTTTTACAAGAAGAAAAATAAATGACGGTTCTACATATTTCGGCCCTTACACTTCTGTAAATAAAGTAAAAGAGTTACTGGACTTTATAAAAGAAAATATTTTATTACGTACTTGTAAACTCAACTTAACCGAAAACAATATTAAAAAAGGGAAGTTTAAAGTTTGCTTAGAGTATCATTTAGGAAATTGTAAAGGCCCCTGCGAGGGCTTACAAACTATTGAAGATTATAATGAAGAGTTGAATCAATTAGCTAATCTCTTAAAAGGAAATCTTTCCTCAGTAATTCAGCATTTTAAAAAAGAAATGAAAGGCTATGCTGATAAACTGGAATTTGAAAAAGCAGCCATCTACCAGAAAAAAATTGAACACCTGCAAAATTACCAATCAAAATCAACTGTTGTAAATACTAATATAGGAACTGTAGATGTATTTTCTATACTGAAAGATGGGGATATTGCCTATGTAAATTATTTAGCGGTAAGTAATGGCACAATTGTACAAACCAAAACCATTACGCTTGAAAAAAGACTGGATGAAAGTGAAGCAGAAGTATTAGCGTTTGGCATTGCACAATTACGTGCTGTTTTTGCAAGCAGTACAAAAGAAATTATTATACCTTTTGAAATTGATTACCCTGAACCAGGGATTAAAATAACCGTTCCAAAAGGAGGAGACCGGAAAAAATTATTAGAGCTTTCGGAAAAGAATGTAAACTATTTTAAGGAAGACCTGAAACGAAAGAAAATGCTGAACCTGGAAGAAAAGACAACAGGTGAAAAGCTACAGGTATTAAGCCAGCTGCAGAAAGATCTGCAATTACCCAACCTGCCATTACATATTGAATGTTTTGACAACTCCAATTTCCAGGGAAGTTACCCGGTATCGGCAATGGTATGTTTTAAGAACGGGCAGCCGTCTAAAGCGGAGTACAGAAGATATAAAGTAAAAACTGTTACCGGCATAAATGACTTTGCGTCAATGAAAGAAGTTGTTTACCGGCGTTACAAACGCCTTTTAAATGAAAACCAGCTATTGCCACAGTTAATTATTATTGATGGAGGTAAAGGGCAGCTTAGTGCCGCTATGCAAAGTGTAGCGGATTTAAATTTACCTGCTTCCACTACTGTAGTGGGGCTTGCAAAAAACGAAGAGGAGATTTTTTTTCCGGGGGATACACAATCGATAAAATTACCCTGGGATAGTGAAAGCCTTAAATTAGTACGCCGCATACGGGATGAGGTACACAATCATGGTATTACCTTTCATCGTAATTTAAGGAGTAAGGGTACTTTTAAAAACGAACTGGAGCAAATAAAGGGAATTGGTGAGGCTACTGCAGGTATCCTTTTAAAACAATTTAAATCGGTTAAAAACATTAAACTTAAGGCTGAAGAAGAACTTGCCGTTGTTATTGGTAAGGCTAAAACCAAAATCCTTTTAGACTATTTTAGAAACACCTGATTCAGGAAAAAAATAAGGGGCTGGATAGAAATCCTGCCCCGTTTTAAAATCCAATATCCTATGAAAAACCGAAACGAAGATATACAGTGTGTGTAGTATAAACAATACCCTGAAAGTGGTATTTTTTAAATGGTGGGGTACAATTATCAAACGGCAGCTATGACATACTGAATAAAACAAAAGCCCCCGGTAAACCAGGGGCTCTAAAATATTTATTATTTAATTTTTTATTAATAACTCCACAAATCCTGCTCGTAGTTAAATATTTTTTCTTTTATATTTTCTCCTTCCAGTAACTGAAGGATAGGTTTATCACCTAAACCACTGTAATTTTTTATTAACTGATCATATGGATTGTCAATGGTACTTTTAACAATACGACCGTAGAACATGCGGCTTTCAAATAATTCCTCCCAGCTCATACGGGCTCCAAAGTTTTTACCATTGTACACTTCGTATTTGGCAAATATTGGCCTCATATCAGGATAGTAAACCCAGAATAATTCAGTTTCTCCAAGATTTATACCTTGTGAGTTGATAACATTCATAACCGGAGCAATACCTAATATCCTCCAGAACAAACGTGAACTTTCTTTATCAAAGATTACTTCTTCCTTTACGTGAAATTTATAGATAGAATCCAGGTTAATTTCCCTTGGAGTCATTTTAACGCCTATTTCATTACCCAGTGAGTCAAATATCTTTACCGGTACAGGGTCTGCACCAATAGCTTTAACCACTTCTCCTCTTGTCATTGGAGTGGTAAACCTGTCATCGATATTACTAAACACTGTTACAGCGCTATCTTGTATTGCCTGTAGCAAAATTGAAATAAAACGCTGGTTACCATTATTATCATCGGCAGAGTAACGGAAAGGAAGATTTATTTTTTCCCTGATATCAATTTCTCTCCAAACTTTATGGCGAAACAGGGCATCATCTGCTCTAAGATTTTCGTAAGGTAACGGAGTTCTGTCCCTTAAACTTGAAGTTTCAACTGCTTCATCCGGACGTAATGACTTCTTTACCGTTTTAATGGGAATACTGTCATTAACCACAGGGGCAGCAACTGCAACTACGTTTTTAACAGTATCGGTAACTGCAACAGTAGGTTTTATTTTTGCTTTTGTTTTACCCTTTGCAGTTTTACTGGTACTGGCACGCTTGGTGCTTTTTCTTGGAGCTGCTTTCTTTTGGGCATCTGCCGCATTAACAAATATGCCTAAGCAAATTGCCAATAAAAGAAATTTTACAAAACTTTTTTTCATATTGTGTAAATTAAAATACTATTAATACAGTGCAAAAGATTTTCCTTCAATTATTCTTATGCCATCAGGACCGTTAACTTTAATATTGTCAAAAGATATTACAGAACCTGGCCCACAACGCTTAATATATGCATCAAGCGGTGCTAAACTATTACCATTTATTGACGATGTAACCACATTAGGGAAATTAGCGCCTGAAAAATACACTGTTGCACTTACCACTGAATAACGAACATCATAAATAAAATCCGGTCCCATATCTGCCCTGCAGAATTGTTGTCCTTTAAAATCTACTGATTGCATCCTTGGTTTACCGGAACCAACCATAAAAGAAGGCTCAGGAATTCTTTTTATTCTGAATGTTTTAACCAATGGCTGGCTTCCCTGCGGAGATACTGTTATAGAACATTCGCCTGAACCGGATACAGAAACTGTTCTGCTGGCACCTGTTCCATTAATTTTACAGTTGTTACCGCTTACGCCGGTTTTTTCCATACCTGTTGGTGAGCCTATTGTGATTGGATTATCCAATCCAACATAAAACACATTCATTTTATCAAGAGATATTGCTGCACTGCTGGGTTGCCCTACGCTATACGGAATATCTTTTTCAACGGTACCATCAGTACCATCTGGCTTTTTAAAATTAATTTTAACACGAACTGAACCTGAACCTGATACTTTAAAGGTATTAGTTACAACACCCTCTGCATCTGCCTGCTTGGTAACTCCATTAATTGTAATTGTTGGATTTGCAGCACTACTGAAAGAACCGATACCAGCTGTTACTGTCATATCTTCTCCAGGCATTAAATAAGTTGAGCTTGTACCTATAATTGGTTTAAACTGGTCATATACATATTCTACGGCACCAACTTTACTTTGGCAATAACTTACCACCTGGCTTTCAGCATTTTTAATATTGTTTTGAAACTTACTTAACATTGTCAATGCTGCTACAGTTGGTGTCATGTGAAAATAACCGGTAGTGAAGTCTTTTGCTTTGCCATCCCTTCCAACTACTGGTGACAGGTCAACAGGGAAATTTCTTGAAAATTTTGCATCAATCTCCTTATCAATACCTAAAACATTCTTTTTATAATCCAGCAAGGCCTGTTCTAATTTTTTACCTTCGCCGTTGGTTTCGAATATTCGTGTAGAGGCATCCAGATTATCTTCTTTAAAATCTTCTACCTGCTTACCATCTTTAGTAACAACTTTTAATCCGGCTCCTTCTTTTAATTTTACTTTAAGGCTTTCGATATAATCATTTAAAGTTTTTGTATAACCAATTACTTTGTCAGCGTTTGGCTGCCATACTTTTGCCTGCTCTGCAGTTTTAGCTTCTGTCATTTGTTTTGTTAATGACTGAAAAGTAGCATTTGTAGCTGTTGTAAGGCTGCCGTTTGATCCTTGCAAGCTTTTATCAACAGTTTTAAACGCCTCAATTACTTCGTTTGAAACGTTCAGCGCCAAAATAGCTGTCAACACTAAATACATAATGTTGATCATCTTTTGCCGGGGCTCTTTAGGTAAAGCCATAATATTTTAAATTTACGGTTGTTTAATTTAATTGTTTTCTACTAGATTGGGGGTTTATAAGTTTAGGGAGTTAGGAGTTAGAGGTTTAGTTAAAACACTCAGTTTCCAAGAACCATAAACTACAAACCGTAAACGTTATTATCTGCCCTGCATTGCACTCAGCATATTGCCATATACCGAGTTTAATTTACCCAGGTTATTTGCCAATGCACCAATTTGCTCTTTTGCTTTGGTTGCATCATCCACACTTGCCATCATAGTAGCGCTGGCTTCATTTAATTTACCATAGAAATTGTTTAACGATTTCAGGTGGTTGTTGGCTTCTTTTAATTCAAGCTCGTAAATTGTATTTAACGAACTTAAATTTTTGGTTAAGCCCTGTACCTGCTCGTGAAAACCTTTTGCAGATTCTGAAGCAGTGTTAAATGAAGACATTGTATTTGCACTGGCAGTAAATGCTGCACTCATGCTTCCAATAGCTGTTGTTGCTTCTTTTGTTTTTGCACCAAAATCGCTGGTACTTTTTACCACATCACTAACATCGGCAATATTGGCTACAGTACCCTGTAGTTTATTAAAGCTTTCGCCTAATTTTTTTAAGTTAGATGGATTAATCTCTGCTTCCTGCATCATTTTATCCATAGATAATAATGGGTTTTTACCCGCCACCACTGGCTCTGCTATTTCATCATCTTCTTCATGGTGCTTAGGTTTCATCCATTCAATTGCTGCGTATACAAGAAAGATGGCAGTTTCTGTCCACATACCAACTGTTAATAAAGTGTCAGCATAAGCCTGGTGTGTAATTTTTGCCCATGCGGCAAATATAATTACGGCAGCTCCTGCGCTTACCAATACATCAATCAGAGTTAAAAAGGTTCTTTTTCTGTGAGCCATGGTTGTAAAGTTTTAAATTGTTTAACTGGGGGTTGTTTATTTTAGTTTGAATTACACAAAAGTTAACGACAAGCCCGTAATTTTAGTATCACGGGCAGTCTCATTTAGTTTTTAATTTTGGAAATGTTTTATTTTTTGCCTTTTTTGGGTGCTGGTGGCAAATCAATCACACAACGGAATCCGATATAGGATTTTGCTGTATCCTGGTATTCGTAGCTACGTGTACCGCATCTTAATAATGCACCTACATCT